>CAZUAM010000199.1:0-10763 GCA_964618095.1 uncultured Planctomycetaceae bacterium
AGCGTACTGTCAGATCGAGAGGATTCGCCATAACACTTTTCCCAATCACAGTTTACAGCGATAGAAACGGCCCATACGAACGATTCCGCGGGGACTTAATCTGTTGGGAACATTTTCGGCCAAAATATGTAGCCACGATATTGCCGGCGCCGTCCAACAATAAAACCCCCACCCCCGCAGGGTTGTGGGCAATCACTCCGGGCATTTCGTCTCGCGACACTTCGCCCCCCAACTCCACCGCTCCCACCATCCTCGCCAAGATGACCGCGCCGAGAACACTTCAACGGGTTGGCCCCGGCCGCGAAGTACCCTTCGCGCGTTCCGAAGCGCGGGTACAATGGCGGACCAAGGTGGCAGGCAGGACGGCTCCCGTTGGGGCCGGCGGGCTGAGTATTGGCTCCCCCTGACCCGAACACTCTCCCAGTGGGAGGGGGGGCTCAATCGTACGCGATGAGTCTACCTCTGGCGCGATTGCCCAAACGAAGAACCGATGACCGAGCGCAGCGATCACGACATTCCGTTGGTGCACCGCGCCCAGCAGGGCGATTTTGCGGCCTTCGAGTCGCTGTTGGGCAGGTACGAGCGGCGGATATACCGCCTGGCTCGGCGGATCGTCGGACAGGTGCAGGACGCCGAAGAGGTGGTCCAGCAGACGTTCTTGAGTGCGATTGAGCACCTGAAGGGTTTTCGCGAAGAGGCCCTCTTCTCGACCTGGCTGACGCGGATCGCCACCAACCACGCGCTGGCCCTGCTGCGGAAACGCTCCCAGCAGCGAACCGTGCCGTTGGCCGACGACCGCACGAACGACGCCGACCAGGAGGTGCCGCACCCGGAGTATATCGCCCAGTGGCGGGAAACGCCCGAGGAGATCGCCAGCCGCCACGAAACCCGCGAACTGTTGGACCAGGCACTCGAGCAGCTCGACGAGAAGTACCGGCTGGTCTTTCTGCTTCGCGACGTCGAGGGGCTCTCGACCAACGAGACCGCCGAGGCCTTGGACATCAGCGCGGCCAACGTCAAGGTCCGCCTGCTGCGGGCACGGCTGATGCTTCGCGAACTCCTTACCCGCCAGTTCGGCGACGAGGCAACCCGGGTTTTTCCCGGCCACAAGCATTAGCGCGGATTACAGATCAAGCACAGAAATTGCAGGCAAGCGAGTATGCCCATCCTGGATCAGTTCAAGCTCGATGGCCGGTTGGCTTTGGTGACCGGCTGCCGGCGGGGAATCGGCCGGGCGATTGCCCGCGCACTGGCCGAGGCCGGGGCCGACCTGATCGGTGTGAGCGCCTCGATGGAGCCGGCCGGCAGCCGGATCGAGCAGGAGGTGACCGCGGCGGGCCGCCGTTTCCAGGGATATGCCTGCGACTTCGCCGATCGAAGCGCGCTGTATCGGTTCATCGAGCAGGTGCGGGCCGACTATCCTCGGATCGACGTCCTGGTGGGCAACGCCGGAACCATCCTCCGCAAGCCGGCCGCCGAGCATCCGGACGAGTACTGGGACCGCGTGATGGAGGTCAACTTGGGCGCCCAGTTCGTGCTCGCCCGCGAACTGGGCCGCGAGATGCTGAAGCGCGGCTCGGGCAAGATCATCTTCACCGCCTCGCTGCTGAGCTTTCAGGGCGGGATCACCGTGCCCAGCTATGCGGCCAGCAAAGGCGGCGTCGCCCAACTGACCATGGCACTGGCCAACGAGTGGGCCGGAAAGGGCGTCAACGTGAACGCGCTGGTGCCGGGCTACATCGCCACCGACGCGACGGCCGCGCTGCGGGATGATCCCCAGCGGAACCGGGCCATCCTGGAGCGGATCCCCGCCGGCCGCTGGGGACGCCCGCAAGACCTGGCCGGCGCCGCCGTGTTCCTCAGCTCCCCCGCGTCCGACTACGTCCACGGGGCCCTGCTGGCCGTCGATGGCGGGTGGCTGGGAAGGTGAGGAGTGAGCAGAACGCAGTAGGCAGTATGCAGTGGGCAGTAGGCAGCCCGCATCGGTGAGTAAAGCAAGTTCGAGGGGGTGGCAATTCATTGCCACCCACATTCCGAGTGCGAGAAGACAGGCAGTGCAACTGCCCCGACATCACTCGTAATCGACGAGCACCACATCATGCAACTGGGAATCCACGTCAATACGTTCCGCCGGCCGACGCTCGAGGCCAGCTTGGATGCGGTGGCCGACCACGGGCTGGAGTGCGTCCATTTCAACATGGCGGCAGCCGGACTGCCCTCCATGCCCGAGCAGATCGAAGAGCAGCTCTGCGATCGGATCGCCGCCGAGTTGGCCGCCCGGGACATCTCCATGGCCACGCTATCGGGCACCTTCAACATGATTCACCCCAGCGTGGACGTCCGCCGTGCCGGGCTGCGGCGGCTGGAGGCGCTTGCCTCGCGGGCCCGGCGGCTGGGGACCTCGCTGGTAACGCTTTGCACCGGCACCCGCGATCCGGACGACATCTGGCAGCACCACCCGGACAACGACACCCCGGAGGCCTGGGCAGATCTGGTCGATTCCACCGCCAAGGCCGCTGAGATCGCCGAGCGCCACCAGGTGACGCTGGCGGTGGAGCCGGAGGTCTCCAACGTGGTCGATTCGGCCGCCAAGGGGCGTCGCCTGTTGGATGAAATCGAGTCACCGCGATTGAAGATCATCATGGACGGGGCCAACCTGTTCCATGCCGGTGAGCTGCCGCGAATGCGCGAGATCCTCCAGCAGGCGTTCGAGCTGCTCGGCGGCGAGATCGTCCTGGCCCATGCCAAGGACCTCGACCGCGACGGCCTGGCCGGGCGATTGGCCGCAGGTCAGGGCGTGCTGGACTACGACCACTATCTCCGCCTGCTGAAGAAGGTGGGATTCGACGGCCCGCTGATCCTGCACAGCCTGGACGAGGACGAGGTGGGCGGGTGCGTGAAGTTCCTGCGAGAGAAGCTCGAGGACGTTTAGCCGGATTACCGTTGAATTGGCGGCAAGCGTTGATCTCAAGTGCAGTCGTAACGTCGCATCCATAAAGCCGCGACCGGCGGTCGCGCCAAAGGACCGTGAAAACCGCTCGGTGGTCTCTCCGGTCGCGACCACCGGTCGCGGCTTTCTGACTTTGCCGGTCGCGACCACCGGTCGCGGCCTTGTGAACCGCGGCCAGAAACGCCCGGGCAGCCCCGCTGCCCTCTTGGCGAGTTGCACTTCAGGGCAGGCCGATTCCGCGCCGGATCAACCAGTCGCGGATGCGGTCGGGAACCAGCTTGAAGGGCCGGAAAACAAGCCGCGTTTGCAGGGTGATGTAGTAGCGGGTCTTGGGGCGTCTGGCGCTGAGCGCGTGCAGAACTGCCCGGACTACCTTTTCCACCGGCATGGCCCCGTCGGCCAACCGGCGGGTCGCCGCCCGCATGGCCGTGAGGTCCGCATCGTAGAGTTCCAGGGCCTCGGGCGAGACGTCCTGGGCCAACCGGTCGGTGGCCGCCTGGGCCTTTTGCCAGATGGGGGTCTCCACGGCGCCGGGCTCGATCAGCGAAACGGCAATCCCCCAGTTGCGAAGCTCCGAGCGGAGGGCGTCGCTGAGTGCCTCCAGAGCGAACTTCGAGGCGGCGTACGGTCCCAGGTACGGCGGCGCAAGGGAACCGTTCACGGAGCCCATGTTCACGATACGACCCCCAGCGGCTCGCAACAGCGGCAGAAACGCCTGGGTGACGGCGATCTGCCCGATCACGTTGACTTCGAGCTGCTTGCGAAGTTGTTCGATGGGCAGGATCTCCAGCGGTCCGGTGACCACGATACCCGCGTTGTTGACCAGTCCGGCCAGCCCGGCGCCGCCCACGGCGCCGGCCACCGAGCGGGCCGCGTGGTCGATCGATTCCGCGTCGGTCACGTTGATCGACAGCGGGCTGAGCGACTGCGAGGCCCCCGCCCGCAATCGCTGGGCGTCGGCCTCCGATCGCACGCCGGCAAACACCCGAAAGCCGCGCCGATCCAGCTCCCGGGCGCAGGCGGCCCCGATGCCGGTCGAGCAGCCGGTGATCACGACTGCGGGCGAGTTGTCGCTCGGTGGGGGCATGATTCAGTCCCAGGGGCTAATTCGCGCCGGTTCGGGCGGAGCCTTCTGCGCCGCCAATTCGGCGTCTTCTTCGGCGACTCGCTTGGGTTTGGCAATTCGCACCTGCCGCACTTCCCGGGCCACGGCGGGCAGGTTCAGCAGAAACACCATCAGCCCCACCGCCGGAACCACCGTCAGAAGCAGGAACGCCTCAACGGGCAGGCCCCCTCTGGCGAACACGTGGACGAGCGAACAGATCGGATCGGGCAGGCGGACCAAGGTGAACTGCTCGTAGTCGGGGTCGTGGAGATACATCGACTGCACCACCCACGGGATGAAGATCCCCACCAGGACCAGCAGGCATTGGACCAGCACCGCGAGCAAGACTTCCACGTGCAAGAAACGGCGGAGCAGCCGGACCAACAGCAGCCCCAGCCCGAGGTAGATCGTGACGTACGAGAATCCCAACACGCCGAAGGCAAGGATCTGCACGATATCGACCGGGGACCACCCGCTCAGACTGGAAAGCCCGAATGTTTCCGTAACCGCCACGGCGAGCAGGACCATCGCCAGCGCGCCCAGCAGACTGGAAATCGCCAGCACGTACCCCGTGCCCGGCCCGGGATTGAACCAGGTGAGAAACACGCGGCCGAGGAAGCTCTGCGGCAGTCGGCGCTTCACGCGGGGGGAGAGTTCCGGCGACTCGCCGGTCATAAACATTCCCATCACGTACCAGTGCAGGCCGACGAAGATCATAAACACGACCAGCAGCTCCTCCTCCCCCCTGGCAGGCCCCAGCCACAACCAGGCCGTCCAACCGGTGAACAGGAGGTATTGGATGAGCATGACCACGCGGAGCCGGGTGGAGCGGTTGTCGCTGGAGAAGGTGATTTGCGCGGCGGCCGCGTAGAACAGCAGCACCAGATAGCTGACGCAGCCGGTCAGGAACGCGGCGTTGGCCTGCCAGAACTCGGCTTCGGTAAAGGCCCCACCAAGCTCGCCCAACATTTCCGCAACCAGCCCCAGGCCTCCCAGAAAGGCGAAGAGCAACCCGGCAATCAGGAACACCGAGAGCACCACCTGCCAGTGCTTCTCGGAGGTGACCGTACCGGCCAGCAGCCCCACCACGGCCAGCGCCAGGGAAGCCAGGACCGTGTAGAAGACAAAAAACAGGATCGTGGGGAAATCGATCCCGCGCAGCATGTAGGTGAACGCCAGACAGGGCGTGATCGCCGAGAGATAGATCAGCATTTGCAGCACGGCGCTGCCCAGCTTGCCCCGGATGATTTGCCGCGGCCCGAGCGCGGTGATCGACATCAGCTCGTAGGTGCGGTCCTCTTGCTCGCCGGCCAGCGAACGGAAGGCGCCGAAGGGGACAATCACCAACAGGGGAAAGGCCAGGATCGCGTAGTAGCCCATGAACATGTCGGCCCCCTGGGCACCGTACCAGATGTCGGACCCGGCGTACGCCACGCCGAGGATCGACCACGCCCAGCCGCAGAGCAACAACAGCCCGAAGGTGATCGTGAACTGCCGGCTTTTGAGCGCCTGGCGGGTCTCCTTGACCAGGATCGGGTTGAGCCGATCGCCCGCCCGCTGAAGCGCACGATCCACCGGCCCCCACCACCCGCCGGCCAAAGCCCGCGAGTCGGCAGAACCCATCGGCGGTGACTCGGCTGGTGCGCTCATTGCAGCAATCCCTCGGTAACCTGCATAAAGACGTCTTCGAGCGTCTGCTGTTGCGAGCCGAAGGCGACGACGCGGAATCCGGCCTCGATCATCGAACGCAGCAGGTCGGCTTCTGCTTCCGGCGTACCGGCGTGCAGGAATCTGGCCGAATCGCCGTTGACCAGCAGTTGGCTGACTTGCGGCTGCCGGCCGAGCCAGTCTCCCAAGGATGCTGCACTACCCACCATGCGTACCTCGATGGCATTGTGTGGCCGCCGGGCCTGCCGCCGGATCTCCTCGACGGTACCCACGGCCAGCAGTTCCCCACGCTCGATGATCCCCACCACGTCGCAGATCTCGGCCAGCTCGGTGAGGATGTGGGAGCTGATCAGGATGGTCTTTCGGTTGTCGGCCAGCGCGCGGATCAGCTCGCGAAGCTCGATCCTCGCCCGGGGATCCAGCCCGGCGGCCGGCTCGTCCAGCACCAGCACGGCCGGGTCGTGGATCAGGGCCCGCCCCAGGCAAAGCCGTTGCTTCATCCCCTTCGACAGCCCGTCGGTCGGCTTCTCCGCCAGCACGTCCAGACCCGTAAACCCCATCACCCGCTGGACCGCCTCGACGCGCTCCTGCTCACGAAGCTGGTATGCCCGGGCGAAGAAGTCGAGGTACTCGCGGACGTTGACGTTGCGGTAGGTGCCGAAATAGTCGGGCATGAATCCCAGCCGGCGGCGGACCCGGTCGGGATCGTCGACCACCGAGAAGCCGTCGATCATCGCGTCGCCGGCGGTGGGCAGATCCAGCGTCGCCAAAACCCGCATGCTGGTCGTCTTCCCCGCGCCGTTGGGCCCAATGTAGCCGAAGACCTGGCCCCGGTAAACCGCAAACGACACGTCGTTGACCGCCCGGGTCTGCCCGAAGTAGCGGTGCAGGTGCCGCAGTTCGATCATCGGATGCGAGTCAGTCATGGCGATGCTTCAGGTGCATAATCATCCGGCCATCGACCACCGTTACCATCTCCCCAAGATCACGTGATAGCTGGCTTCCTCGCGTGCCGAGGCAACTCCCGGCACGACTTCCGGCGACTTCTCCACGACGGCCACGTAGCTGCCCGGCTCGAGCGGCGAGCGATTGGGCCCGCCAGGTGCGGGCAGCCCGGCCAGCGAGGCTTCCAGCCGGCTGGTCTGCTGGGTGGGCCGAGCAAGCGCGGGGTTGCCGCCGCGGGGCCGGCGACCGGGACGCAGGCCGAAGATCCTGCCCGATCGGTAGTACTGAGTCTGCACGTCTTCGGGCATCCGGGGTCGGCTGGCGTGGTACGCTTGCCGCAACCTTTTCGCGGCCTGGGGCGTGAACTGCTCAAGCGCCACGGTCTGATCGGCGTCGACGCCTTCCGCCCAATAGTAATTCTCCTCGTCCGTGCGGATCACCAATTGTCTGATCCGGGTACCCAAGGCGTTCTTCACCCTAAGCCGGCCGGGATTGCCGGCCGAGCGGATTAGCTCCAGCCCCAAACGGCTCGGGCGGCAGCGAACGGTGAGCAACTGCATGGGCGACCGGGAGTCCAGCCAGCCGGAGGTCCACCGCTGCTGCTCTCCGCCCGGGCCTTCTTCCCAGATCACCTCACGCCGCAGCGGTCCCTCCCGGCGGTTGGGCACGGGAAGGTGTTCCAGCGGCAGCACGGCGACGTCGTCCGGAAAGCTGAGCCCCCGTCGCGGGGCCAGGCCGGCGTAGTAGGACAGCCGGGCCCAGCAGACTGCCTGCCCCCGACTCTGGTCAAGCCGCGTGACGCTCCGCACCCGAACGCGAGTACCCAAACCATCGGCCACTAGGACGTATGCAAACAACGCCAGCGTAACGGTGGCCGCGCCCAGCGGGATCGTCACCACCAGCAGGTGCAACCTTCCCCAACGCCGCAACAGCCAGTAATTCAACGGGCCGATGGCCAGCACGAACAGCGTAATCAGCACGCAGAACTCAATCACGGGGACCAGACCCACGCCGGGGATCAGGAAGTTCCAATAATCTTGGTTTTCGCGGAGCGTCGACACCCCGTGACGCCGAAACCACAGCCAGCGATCTCGCCCCATGGCGTTGAGCACCCCCCGCCACTCATCCGCCGTGCCCGGAAAAGGGGCCTCGGACGCCATCGCTACCACCAACCCCATCTCGTACTCGCGGAGCAGAACATGCGGGCCCGAGGGAACCTTGCCGACAGACTGCTGAGCGTCGGGAGGATACGGGTTGATGACCTCCACGGTTCCATCGGGGGTCGTTTGAAAACTCACGCGGGCCTCGGCGTACCCCCTTTCGACCACGGGGGCCTGCGCCAACCCGCCCTGAACCGGCCTGAGATAGTCTGCGTCGTCGGGCTTTCTCCATCCCGACTTCAGGGGATTGCTGGTATCGGCGGCCCCCGGCGCGAGGCCGAGGAGACCTTCCAGCCTGCCCACGCCCCGCCAATCTTGTCCCATCCCGTACACCCAGAGGTTCCCGCCCGCGGCGGTCCACTCCAGCACGGCCCGCAGCGCCAAGGGGTTCTTGCCCGCCAGTTCTTCGAGCTGCCCCAGCGACAGGCAGACAATGTCCAGGCTGGAATAGTCGATCCACCGCTGGGGGAGTTCCGCGATACTGCACGAGCCCAGGATCGGCAGCTCCTGGACGTTCAATGCCTGATTAACGAAGACGCTGACGTTCGGCGGTGGGAGCGGCGTTCGGTTGAAGCGCCGGACCGTTTGGCTCCCAACGTAGTCCTCCAGTGGGAACAAGGTGGCCAAATGGCTGCTGTCCGGCGTCGCGTCGCCTACCACCAGCATTGCCGGAAGGCATTCCCCCCAGTCGGTCGACAGATTGGCAAGCTGTGTCCAATTGGGGCACCCCGCAAGTAGCAGTTCCCCATCCTCCAGGACATTGATGTTGTACGAATCGCAATCCGGGTATCGCGGGAGTGAGACAGTCGCCTGAACCGGGCCGGAACCGGCGGGGAGCTCGATGTCGCGGGCCACCCGGAGGTCGTAGCCATCGCCGTAAAAATGGCGGCCGCGACGCAGGGCCTCTACCGTGAACGTCTTGTCGGTCTTGGTGGGAGCCGTTGGTATGATGATGACCCGCACGGGCCGATAGCCGGGCCCATCGACCCACCGTGTGTCGATGGTCACGTTTGTCCCGCCAGCGGACTGCGAATAGATCCCCCCCGACCATCCCTCGGCCAGGCTGCACCAGCCGACCGTCCAAACGCACATTGCGAGTCCCGCAACCAGCCGGGCGAAACGGACTCCACACGTCGCCTCGCCCGTCCCCTGGGGGGCACTGGCAACCGGACTGGTAAGGGTGGTTGGAAGCTGCATAGAGACCTCACGCTCGGGGCGTACTGCCTGCGGGCCTGCAACCGTGTGACTATTCCAACAGGATCGGCGCCGCCGGTATCTCCTTATCGCTTGCCGCCGTACCAGGGATCTTCGGAGGGGGGGCATTCGGATCGTGTGCGAACGGTGTTCGCCCGAAGCCGGCCCACCTTCGAAGAATCTGGGACGTGACCACGGAAAACACCCACAACACCGCGAAAACGAAGGCGTGGATCGACAGCACGACCACCAGCGACAGGATGGCGACCGACACGCCCTGTGCCACGCTCCGTGCCCAAGGGCTCCCCCGCACCGCGAGGGCGAAGATCGAGAAAACCACGGCGCAGACGGCCATCACCGCCAAAAGCCAGCGTATGGTGTACTGCGGAATCAGCATACGTGTCGACTCGGTTTGCCGTAAGAAATTGTTACACAATGAGTTACGGCACTCATCCCGTGAACATTCGTCGGACCCGGCCAGCAGGCCCTCGTTCCCACGCTCCGCGTCGGAACGCACCCCCGCGACGCTCCGCGTCGCCGAGGCGGAACCTCCTTTCGGCGAACGGGTTACGTTGTTACGAGGACGCGAAGCGTCCGGGATGTCCGTTACGACGCAGAGCGTCGTAACGAGGTTATTGACGGGTTCGACGAATGCTTACCTCTTCCCCCGCCGCGTGCGCTGCGGTGGGCAGGCCGCTGACCTTCCAACGCTCCGTAGGTTAGTCTACCAGATACTGCGGCGGCTGGGCATACATCCTAAAGGGGGGTTGCACCACGGTTCGCCGCCTTGTCGTGGTGTGAGCCTCTGCCCGTCGGCTCGCTTGACTCAACGGCTAGAACCTGTGTGCCACGGCCGTGTCGGCCGTGCCCGGTAGCAGCAGAAAACCTGCACGGCCGACACGGCCGTGGCACACGTCAGTAGCGATTTGAGCTGCGTTTCTGGCTTTCCGTAGGATCGCTGTTGTCTATTCGTCCCTGCGGTCCGTTTCTTGCCAACTGCCGCGGCCTCGGCAAAGGTCCCCGGTCGATTGTGCGTAGAGTCCCGGCCGAGCGGCCGTGAGCCCGACGGGTTACCCCACCTGGACGCGGACGATCAGAAAGTACGCCAGCAGCACCAGGGCCATCACGTACATCGGCCACTTCACCTCCCGCCCCTGGCCCGCCAAGAGCTTGACGATCGGATAGGCGATCAGCCCCAGCGCCAGGCCGTCGCCGATCGAATAGGTCAGGGGAACGCCGACGATGATCAGGAAGGCGGGCATCGCCTCGGCGTAGTTCGACCAATCGATCTTGGTCACGTTGCGCATCATCATCGAGCCGACCACGACCAGGGCCGGGGCGGTGATCGGGGGATAGCTGCCCACCATGGCGATCACCGGACTGAAAAACAAGGCCAGCAGGAAGAGCACGGCCACCGCCAGGGCGGTCAGCCCGGTGCGGCCGCCTTGTTCCACGCCCGCGGCGCTCTCGATGAAACTGGTCACGGTGCTCGTGCCCAACGCTGCCCCGGCGGCAGTTCCGATCGCGTCGGACACCAGGGCCTGCTTCATCCGAGGCAGTTTGCCCTCCTTGACCAATCCGGCTTGCTCGCTGACGCCGATCAGCGTCCCCAGCGTGTCGAAGACGTCCATGAACAGAAAAATCAGGATGAAGGGGAGCATCGACCAGGACAATGCCTTGACCGGGTCCATTTTCAAGAAGGTCGCAGCCATGGAAGGCGGCCGTGAAACAACCCGCCGGG
>CAZUAM010000200.1:0-10759 GCA_964618095.1 uncultured Planctomycetaceae bacterium
ACTCCCTCCGAACGTTGGTCAACCCTGCGCCGGAAGCGTGGCTGTGGCTCAAGGAGACGGGCAATCCGTCCAGTCGTCGTGCGGGGATCGTCGCCCACAGATTATTTCCCAGCAATCTCGCGCAGCTAAGGACTCCCGGAAGGAGATAGTCACTGCGTATTTCCGGGTCACGGAGGACACTAACCACCGACCGACGCGCCATCTCGCGCCGCCAGTAGGTCGGCGCGAGCGGCAACCCGGAGGTAAGTCCCGTGACTACCGCAGCAAAGCTCAAGACCCGCACAGTCAAAGATCTGGCTGCCATGGCCAAGAGGAAAAAGGTCCCCGGTTGGCATTCCATGCGGAAAAGCGAACTGGTTAGGGCCCTGGTGAAGCACAGCAGGTCTCAGGCGGTCAAGCGGGGCAAAACGACCGCTAAGAAGACGACGGCTGCCAAGGCTCGTCCGACCAAGGCTGCTGGCGTGGACAAGCGTACGGACCGGGCCCGGAAGAAAGTCCCCACCGCTTATGCGCGGCGCCGTCTGAAACAGATCAAGACCAAGCTGGCCGAATCGAAGGACCTGTCGTTCAAGTCGGTGGCCGAGGGGAACGGCTGCGGCAAGGATCGCCTGGTGTTGATGGTTCGTGATCCCTACTGGCTGCATGCATACTGGGAGTTGACGCGAGCGAGCATCGAGCGGGCTCGGGCGGCGCTGGGACAGCACTGGCACGGAGCCCGGCCGGTATTGCGGCTGAGCGAAGTCGCCCGCGATGGCACTACCTCCTCGTCGAGGCGGGTGGTGCGCGACGTCCAGATCCACGGCGGGGTGAACAACTGGTACCTGGACGTGCAGGATCCTCCGAAGAGTTATCAGCTCGACATCGGCTACCTGACGCCCGGCGGGAAGTTTTTTTCGGTGGTCCGCAGCAACGTGGTCAGCACCCCCCTGGTGGGGTCGGGCAACTCGTTCGATGAGAATTGGGCAGAGGTGGCCAAGGATTTCGATCGGATCTACGCCATGAGTGGTGGGTACGTGGAGCAGGGGACCAATCGGGAGTTGAAGGAGGTGTTTGAAGAGCAGCTTCGCCGGCCGATGGGCGGCCCGATGTCCACCCGATTCGGCCTCGGCGCCGCCGGCACCGGAGGCAAGGAGCACGACTTCCACTTCCAGGTGGATACCGAGCTGATCGTTCACGGGGTAACCGATCCGGGTGCCCAAGTCACGCTCCGGGGCGAGCCGGTTCAACTGCGGAGCGACGGGACCTTCGCGGTCCGCTTTACCCTGCCCGACCGCCGCCACGTGCTACCGGTGGTCGCCAGTAGCGCCGACGGCGCCGAGCAGCGCACCATCGTGCTGGCGGTGGATCGGAACACAAAGGTGATGGAAACCGTATTCCGCGATCCGGGCGGATGAGAGCCGAGGCGGAAGGGGGAAGGCGGAACGGAATTTGCCCACTCCTGGTGGCGGTTTGTTTTCCCTTTGCGTCTTGCCGCTTTATCCCCTCTTCCCTTTCCGGCCGAGGCTCGGCTAGACTAACCCAGAGATCTGTGCAGGAGCAACCGTTGGGGTTGCGGTCCGCCGGAAGGGGGCAGCCCCATTTTCGCCTCGCGAAAACCGGGACAGTCCCCGAGATGCCCCAACCTTGATTTTGGACAGCCTCCCGGCTGATCCGGGTACGCTGCGAACGGGGTGTGTTAATCTGCTTGGTGAGTCGACGGGGAAGGACCTATCGAGGATCCTGGAGGGTGGGGAGTACGAGCCGGACGAGGTGAACGTCCGGCTCGTCAAGGGGGACGACGGCAAGCAGGAGGTTCAGTTACACGTGGACCTGGGTGTGTTGCAGATGGAGATGGCCGGCCGGACGCCTCCTGCTGCCCACTGTTGACCGACGGCTCGTACGCACGTGAGACTAATCCGCGATCTGGACCAACTGCCCGAGCGGTTTCGGCGCGCTGCCGTGTCGATTGGCAATTTCGACGGGGTGCACCGGGGGCATGCGCGGATCATGGAGCGGCTGTGGGGCTTGGCCGGGCGGTTGGGGACCCCGGCCGTGGTGTTCACGTTCGATCCACACCCGGCCCGGGTCCTTCGCCCCGAGCAGGCCCCCGCCTCGCTCTCCTGGACCGATCGCAAGGCCCAATTGCTGGCCGAATTGGGTGCCGACGCCGTGGTGGCCTATCCGACCGACCGGGCACTGCTGAAGCTCGACGCCCGGGAGTTCTTCAACCAGATCGTTTGCGGCCGGCTCCAGGCCCGAGTCCTGGTCGAAGGCCCCGACTTCTTCTTTGGCCGCGATCGCCTGGGGAGGATCGAGCTGTTGCGTCAGTTTTGCGTGGATGCGGGGGTGAAGCTGGACGTGGTCGAACCGGTCCAGATCGGCGGGGAGGTGGTCTCCAGCTCGCGTATCCGCAGGCTGATCACTGCGGGCCGCCTCGAACAAGCGGGGCCCCTGCTCACCCAGCCCTACCGCATCCGGGGGACGGTGATTCATGGTGCGGGCCGCGGGGCAAAGCTGGGCTATCCGACCGCCAACCTTGGACGGGTCGACACCCTCCTGCCGGGAGAAGGGACGTATGCCGGCCGGGCATGGGTGGAGGATTCCCACTGGCCGGCGGCCGTCAGCATCGGACCCAATCCCACCTTCGACGAACCGGCGCCGAAGGTGGAGCTGCACGTGATCGGATATGAGGGTTCGCTCTACGACCGGGCCGTCGAGGTTGACTTTCTGGCCCGACTAAGAGACATTAGGCGGTTCGGCTCCGTGGAACAACTCGTGCTCCAGATGGATCGCGACGTGGCAGCCACCCGCCGGATTGTCGAACAGTACGACTCCCCTCGGGAATAGGCGCGACTCCCAGATCCCCGGTTTTGGTTGTTCCCGCGCTCTGCGTGGGAACGTCGATTCGTCGGCCATCGATGTTGGAGCGGAGACGTTCCCACGCAGAGCGTGGGAACGAGAAGAAACGAGAAGAGCAAGAACAAACGCGACTCCCCAATCCCGGATCTCAAATGACCAATTGGCCCCGCTTTGTGGAACTTGTCCGCGGCCACCGGCGCTTCCTGCTGACCAGTCACGTGCGGCCCGACTGCGACGCGCTGGGGAGTGAGCTGGCGATGGCCGCGATCCTCGAGCAGCTCGGCAAAGAGGTGCTGGTGGTCAACCCATTTGCCCTGCCGCGGAATTTCCAGTTCCTCGATCCCCAGCGGAAGCTCAAGCAGTTGGAGACCGACGTCTCCCCGGACCAGCTTGATTCCTGCGAGGTGCTGATCGTACTGGATACCACGGCCTGGGCCCAGTTGGGTGCGATGGGAGAAGTGATCCGTACGACCAAGGCCAAGAAGCTGGTGATCGACCATCACGTCAGCGAGGACGACCTGGGGGCGGAGTTGCTGAAGGACACCAAGGCCGAGGCAACCGGCCGGCTGGTGATCGAGGCGGCCGATCAACTGGGCGTGCAGATCAGTCCGGAGATCGCCCGGGCTGCGTTCGTGGCCCTGGCCACCGATACCGGTTGGTTCCGCTTCGCCTCGACCACCAGCCAGACCCTGCGGCTGGCTGCCAGGCTGGTAGACGCCGGGGCGGTCCCGGCACAGCTCTACCAGCAGTTGTACGAAGACGACACGCTGGCCCGGCTGCAACTGGTCGGCCGCACGATGGCCCGAACTCGCACCGAATTGGAAGGCCGGTTGATCCATACCTGGATCGGGCGTGCCGACTTCGAGGCCACCGGGGCCGTGCCCCACGACAGCGAAGACGTGATCAACATGACCCTTTCGGTGGGCGGGACGGAGGTGGCGGTGATCCTGGTGGAACAGGCCACCGGCGGCTTCAAGGTCAGTTTCCGCAGCCGCTGCGACCTGGATTGCAGCCGCGTGGCCGAGCAGTTCGGCGGGGGCGGCCACAAGGCCGCTGCCGGGGCGTTTCTCGACGAGCCGTTGGAGTCGGCCCAGCAGAAGGTCCTTGACGCAGTTCGGGCGGAGATGTGAAATCACGTTTTTTCAGAAACTTCAGCGAAAGACTTTGAATTGACGAGTTGGCAATAGCCGGCACGCAACGCGTGGCGGGCTCGCCCCCGGGGGACGTTGTCCCCCGGCTAGTGGCAACAGGGAATTGCAACGTGAACGGGGATTCGTCAAATCGAAGTTGACAGACCCCTGGCGCTGCTGCCCACTGTTGAAAACTGACATAGGTGCCCGCAATGGAGACTTCCCCTAAGCCCCCACCCGGCGGCGATTCGTCGGCGGCCGACGCTGCCGAGGAACGTCGCGGATTCCTTGCCCAGGCCGTCACGTTGGTGCTCGGCGGCGTGGGGCTGCTGGTGCCGGCGGTGACCGGCATCGTGGCCTTCCTGTACCCCTTGCGTCAGAAGAGCCGGGCAGGCCGGTTCCTGCGGGTGACCTCGTTGGACGTGCTGCCGGAGGATGGGACGCCGCGAAGGTTCCCCGTGATTGCTGACCGAACCGACGCCTGGAACCATTTTCCGAGCGAGCCGATCGGAGCCGTCTTCCTCCGCCGAACCGGCGATCCGAAGGAGCCGGTCAAGGCGCTGCACGTAGTCTGTCCGCATCTGGGGTGCTTCATCGAATACAGGGAGTCGTCCGAGGGCGGCATGTATTTCTGCCCCTGTCATGGTGCGGGTTTTGCTCTTAGCGGCGAGCGCCTGGAGGTGCCGTCGGAAAGCCCCCGCGACATGGACACGCTCGAAGTCGATCAGAAACGGCTGCAGGACGGCGAAGTATGGGTGAAGTTTAAGAACTTCCGCACCGGCACGCCAGATAAAGTGGAACGAGCATGAAAGCCTTATTGGATTGGGTCGACGACCGCACCGGCCTCAGCGGCGCGGTGCGCAACTGCCTCGATGTTCGCGTTCCCGGCAGGGCCTCCTGGTGCCGCGTCTGGCCCGCCACGATCGGATTCGCCTTCTGCGTGCAGTTGATCACCGGGTTTTTCATGTGGATGTATTACAGCCCCGGCGCGCAGACGGCCTGGGAAAGCCTCTACTTTCTGCAATACAAAGTGGCCGGCGGGTGGCTTTTGCGGGCGATGCACCACTGGTCGGCCCAGGTGCTGCTGGTGCTGATCGCCGTGTACCTCGTCCAGATGGTCGTCACCGGCGCGTACCGGGCTCCCCGGGAGCTGGTCTTCTGGACGGCCCTGCTGATGACGCTGGTCACCTTGGGGCTGTTGCTGACGGGCGATCTGCTGGCCTGGGACCAGAACAGCTATGCCAGCACCCAGACGCGGGTGAATTTCCTGGAACTGCTGCCGTGGATTGGGGGCGGGCTGATCAAGCTGGCCGCCGGCGGCCCGCAGTTCGGGCACCTGACGCTTAGCCGATTCCTGGTGTTGCATATTTGCTGCCTGTCGGGGAGCTTCCTTTTGTTGCTGGTGCTGCACGGCGTGCTGGGCCGCAGGGCCGATGCGGCCAAGGTCGCCCAGGCGGAGAGGGCCGTCCGGTTCTGGCCCCATCAGGCGGTTCGCAACGCCACGGCCATGATGGTCGTGCTGGTGGTGATCCTGCTGCTGTCGGTCCAGCACGGCGTGAGCGGTGCGGATCGGGGCGTTGAGTTGGGCTCGCCGGCCGATACGTCGAGTTTCTTCGCCGCGGCCCGGCCCGAGTGGGCGTTCCGCGGCCTCTATCAGTTTTCCAAACTGGAGATCTTCTCCGGCGAATCGACGATCGTGGCCATGTTGCCCATCTTCATCATTCCCGGTTTGCTGGTCCTGATCGGACTGGCGATGCCGTGGATCGCCCGCTGGCCGGGCGGACACCCGTTCAACCTGGGTTTCACGGCCGTCTTGCTGGTCGGCCTGGTGTTGCTTTCCGTCGTCTCGGTGTGGGAGGATCTCAACGATGAAGAACACCAGGCTGCGCTGGCTACCGAAGCGGAGCATGGCCGTCGTGCCGTGGTCCTGGCCGGCGCCCAGGGAATCCCCGCAACCGGCGCGCTGACCCTGCTGCGCAACGACCCGAAGACCCAGGGGCCGATTCTGTTCAAGGCCCACTGCGCGAGTTGCCACGACTACGTGGACGCCGAGCGAAAGGGCATCCGGGCGGAAGAGCCGTCGGCACCGAATCTGTACGGCTATGCAACTCGCGAGTGGGTCGGTGGCTGGCTCGATCCGGAGCAGATCACCGGGCCGGACTACTTCGGCAACACGAAGTTCAAACGCGGAGACATGGTCAGCAACCTGCTGGAGATGTACGAGGACTTGGATGAGGACGAGCTTGAGGACCAGAGACAGGACCTCGCCATGGTCGCCGCCGCCCTCTCGGCAGAGGCAAAGCTGAAGTCGCAGCAACAGTCGGACCAAGAGGACGCCGAGATGATCGAGGAGGGTAGAGTCCTGATCGACGACTTCGGCTGCACCGGCTGTCACAAGTTCCACGACAAGGGCAGTCTGGTCGGGCCGGACCTGACCGGCTATGGGTCCCGCGACTGGACCGTTGCGATCATCGCCAACGCCGCCGAAAAACGCTTTTACGGCGACCGCAACGACGGGATGCCCCTCTACGCCGAATTCCCCGACGACCCGGCAAAGAATATCCTCGGTGACCGGGACATCGGTCTGTTGGCCGATTGGCTCCGCGGCGAGTGGTACGAGGAGTAGGGGGCGAGGGACGACGTTGCGGTGGCGGGGACCGCGAAGGCTCGCAACGGCCTGTTTGTTTCCCACCTTTGTCCCTATATGCGCAAACAGCCCAGACGTCTTGTATATCCCAAGTTTTGGCGGCGCGCCCGCAAAATCTACGAAATCGGTATAGTCTGCCAACTTGGCGGCCGATGCTTAGAACACCATGTGGTGTGAGCAGTGCCGACAGGATGTGCCTGGGATGGCCTCGCGGGAGGCAGAGGGGTTCTGCTGTCCGCGGTGCGGCGGCGGACTTGGGGCGGGCTCCGCCGGGGGGGCCTCGGATGCCACTTCGGATCGTGGGGAGGCGGAGGCCGCCGGGGCACTTTCACATCCGCCGCTCGACGACGGCTGGGAACTGGACCAGCAACTGGAGCACATCGAGCGGGTGCTCGGCTCCGCAGAGGCCGGCGGCCGGGGGTCGGAGGCCTCCGGGCGGCAGGAAGTGGCCCGGCTCGATCTGGCCCATCCCGGCCCGGCGGCCTGCCATCTGTCCCTGGCCGGCAGGCGCGCCGGCAACCCCAAGGCGAGCCCGCCCGGGTCCTCCTCGACCCTGGCCGCGCTGACCTGGATCGCCTTGTCGTTGGGGACGACGACGTTTGTCTGCGGCGGGATGCTGCTGGGCTGGTCGCTTGTAGCCGGGCGGGAGGAGCTGTGGGCCCTGGGCCTGCCGATCGCGCTGGGCGGGCAGATCGCCTTGCTGATCGGATTGATCTTGCAGCTCGACCGGCTCTGGCACGACAGCCGTCACGCCGCGGCCAAGCTGGACGACGTCGACGAGCAGCTCCACGAGTTGAAGACGGCCACCACCATGCTGGGCACCAGCCATAGCTCGCCCGGCGGCGCGTTCTATTCCCACCTGTCCCACGGTGCCAGCCCCCAATTGCTGTTGGCCGACCTGAAGAGCCAGCTCGATCTGCTGGCAGTCAAGATAGCACACGGGGAATGACTAAGGGCCTATCCGAAAACCCCTCACCCCCGGCCCCTCTCCCCGCAAGCGGGGCGAGGGGAGGAGGTTTTTGGATGCGCAGTAAGCACGAATAGCTATCGCGGTCCGCTGCTTTGTTCACTCGCCATTCGTGGCTGGTCAGTTTCTCATGAACGCTCTCAGGTGTGCATCGTCAGCACCGACCAACTGCGCCGCGCGGCGGAAGAAGATGGCGGCGCGTTCCGGCTCGCCGTCGAAGTGGAAGTAGACGCCCAAGAGAAACATCAGGTCGGCGTCGTGCGGCTGCCCTTCGGCGGCCTTGGCCATGGCGTCGAGATGGGTGGTTTGGGCCAGTTCGTTCCGGCCGTAGATCTCGTCGTTGCTGAAGCCGGAGACGGGCCAGCGGGGATCCAGGGCCAGGCCCCGCTTCAGGGCCTTGGCCGCCAACTCGTAGCGGCCCACAGCCGCCAGGGCGTACCCCTGCCGGAAATAGCCCGCGGCCAACTGCGGAGCCGCCCGCACCGCCTTGCGGTATCGCCCGTAGGCGTCGGAATACTTTTCGGTGGCGAAGTGGGCGTCGCCGTAGCCGATGAACTTCCACGCCAGCGCGAGAGCCTTCTGATTGGTCCCTCGCAGGTTCGGTTCCCTCTGTGCGATTCCCTTCGGGGCACCGGCCTCGTGGTCGACGTTTTCCTCGGGCGCAAGGACGTTCACAGTCGGGGGCCGGCGGTTGAAGGTGTCCCAACCCAGGAATCGCGCCAGCGCTTGCGGCCCGTAGAGCCTTTCGGCCGGGATGTAAAGGGGCGCGTAATAGTAGCGCTCATAGTAGTACGGCGGATAGGGACAGGGGTAGGGCCATGGGCGCGGCGGCGGGAAGTGCATCGACTCGGGATAGGAGTCGTAGGAGCGAGGGTAGTACACGTGGCGTTGGGGCCGGTAGTAGCGCGCCGCAGAGAAGGGCCGCTCGGCCTCGACCGGCTTGCCGGGCGGAAAGACGCGGCGGTTGTTCGGGGTATCGTCCTGCGGGAGGTCTGGATCGGCCGCCGCGCGGTGGCTTGCAGCCAACGTGAGCGCCCCCAGGGCGGCAAATGTCACCAGGAAGCGTTTCATGGTTCGTCCTCCTCCGTGTTCCGGCCCCGCTCGTCCTCCACGTGTCCCGACACCCTCAGATAGCAGCTCCTGTGCCGGAAAGGAGCTGTGTTTCCATAAACTCTTTACTTAGAAGAGTTTATGCGGACGGCCGAGAGCATGTCCCCCCGGAGAGATCGCGGAATGTCATCGCCGTGACTACAGAGTTAGTATCCGATTGATGACACTGCGGAGGTTGTGATTCAATTGCGCGCCCGTATTGTTGGCCGTCGGCTGGGGCGAGCGCCGGTTGGCGGACAGTGGCGGCGTTACTGGTTCATTGGACCTCTATGACAGGTTGGGTGCCAGTGGCGGGCAAGCTACCCCCTGGCACCCGTCAATTCAGGTCGAATGCGACACTACCCTGTCAACCGCTCTCGGAGTTCGGGCAGGCAATCCTGCTTGTTGACCCGCCACTGCTTGAGCGTATCGCGGTCGCGGATGGTCACCGTGCCGTCGGCCATGGTCTGTCCGTCGACGGTGATGCACAACGGCGTGCCCACCTCGTCCTGGCGGCGGTAGCGGCGGCCTACGGCGCTTTTCTCGTCGTAGAAGACGTTCAGGTGGGGCTTGAGTGCCTGGTAGATTTCCCGGGCCACTTCGGGCATGCCGTCCTTCCTGACCAGGGGGAAGACCGCCGCCTTGATGGGGGCCAGCCGGGGGTGGAACTTCATCAACACCCGCTTGGTCAGCTTACCCTTCTCGTCGGGGACCTCGTCTTCGGTGTAGGCCTGGCACAAGAAGGCCAGCGTGGCCCGGTCGGCACCCGCCGAGGGCTCGATCACGTGCGGCAGGTAGCGCTCACGGGTCTGGTCGTCGAAGTAGCTGAGGTCCTTGCCGCTGCCGCGATAACGGGGCTTGCCGTCCGGGTCCTCTTCGAGGACGAACTCATCTCCCCGGCGGACCAGCTTGCCTTCCATGTGGCTGCGGAGATCGAAGTCGCCGCGGTGGGCCACGCCCTCCAGCTCGCCGAACTGGCCGGGGGCCAGAAACGGAAACGCGTATTCGATGTCGGCCGTGCCGCAGGAGTAATGGCTGAGCTCTTCCGGGTCGTGGTCCCGCAGGCGGAGCCGCTCGCCGGCCAGCCCCAAATCAACGTACCATTGGAAGCGGCGATCCCGCCAGTACTTGTACCAGCCGGCCGAGGTGTCGGGATGACAGAAGAACTCGATCTCCATCTGCTCGAATTCGCGCGAGCGGAAGGTGAAGTTCCGCGGCGTGATCTCGTTGCGGAAGGCCTTGCCGATCTGGGCGATGCCGAAGGGGATCCTTATCCGGGTGCTGTCCAAGACGTTCTTGAAGTTGACGAAGATTCCCTGGGCGGTTTCGGGCCGCAGGAAGGTCTTGCTGTTCTCGTCGCGGATTGCGCCGGTATGGGTCTCGAACATCAGATTGAATTCGCGGGGCTCGGTGAGGGTGCCTAGTTGCTTGGCGTCCGGCCCCAGAACACGTGAAAAGTCATCGATCTGCGTGAGGCACTTGAGGTTGCCTCGAATCGTCACCATCTCCTTCGATAGCTTGGCTACCTTGCGAAAGTACCAATTGGCTCGCTGCTGCGCTTCCACTTCCGCATCTGGACCTTCCTCGACGGCACAGAAGATGTCCCCGCTTGGATAGTCGTGGTGTGACGCCCACACGCCAAAAAGCTGGTCGTAGCGGTAGCGGGCCTTCGACTCTCGGCAATCGACCCTTTCGTCGTGGAACAGGTCGTAATGCCCCGAACATTTCCAGACCTGCGGGTGCATGATGATGGTGCAGTCCAGGCCGGTCATCTCGTAAGCCGAGGGTGCCCCGGGCGGGACGGCCAACTCGTCGTGCGAGGTGACCATGTCGGACCACCAGGCCTGGCGGACGTTCCGCTTCAGCTCCACGCCCAGCGGCCCGTAATCCCAGAAACCGTTCAGCCCGCCGTAGATCTCGCTCGACTGGAAGAGAAATCCACGGCGCTTGCACAGCGCGACCAGTTGTTCCATTTCCATGGCCACAGCACGCTCCGGAGGGTTCGTGTACGTAGTAACGGAAACGTCTAAGTGTATGCCTCCTCACCAGAATTCGTGGGTGAATTCGGGCTCGGGGAGGGCTCCGAGT
>CAZUAM010000201.1:0-10751 GCA_964618095.1 uncultured Planctomycetaceae bacterium
AGTCATTGCACGACATAGAGTTAAGCAGAATTCCCCCTTGGAACTTCGGTTTAGCCGCTGGGCTTGCCCAGCGCGAGATCTACGGCCGACATGTCCTTTCGGCACGCGGCGGGCAAGCCCGCCGGCTAAATGTGCATAATCCGGGCTAAGGCTGCAAAAAACCACGCCGAAGGCGCTGAACAACATAGCCCAGGGTCGTGCAGCGCACCCTGGGAT
Organism: uncultured Planctomycetaceae bacterium; assembly: GCA_964618095.1. Lineage (GTDB taxonomy): Bacteria > Planctomycetota > Planctomycetia > Pirellulales > Thermoguttaceae > CAZUAM01. The sequence continues at coordinate 217 of CAZUAM010000201.1, forward strand.
GAGAGGTGATCGAACGTCCCGAAACCCCGAAGGGGTTTTACAAATCCGGGTGGGCGGCGGAGCTTGCACGTGTGTTGTGAAACCCCTTTGGGGTTTCGGGGCCGATCGCGCGGCTCCCTGCCCCAGGGTGCGCTGCGCGACCCCGGGCTGTGTTGTGAAACCGCTTCGCGGTACCTGCGGAAATCGAACCTGCGGTGAAATCCAGCGAGATCGGTTGGAACCAGGCTTCAGACCGCAATACAGGGCGCCTTTCGACTCTCGTTGGGGATTACATGCAACTACGGAGTATACTTGCCGGACGCCGCCCGAGGAGCAATAAGTGAGCATCCGAAACCTGGACAAGATCTTTCGGCCCCAGCGAGTGGCCGTGATTGGGGCCAGCGATACGCCGACCAGCGTGGGTTATACGGTGCTGCGGAACCTGGTCGGCTCGGGTTTTCGCGGGGTGGTCTATCCGGTCAACCCCAAGCGCGAGTCGGTCCAGGGGATCCACGCCTACAAGAACGTTCCCAGCCTGCCCTATCCGCCGGACCTGGCGGTGGTGTGCACGCCCGCCCGGACGGTTCCGGGGGTCGTGCGGGCGTGTGGCGAGCAGGGTACCCGGGGGGTGGTCATCATTTCGGCCGGTTTCCGGGAGGTCGGCCGGGAGGGTAGGCAGCTGGAGCAGAAAATCGTCGAAGAGCAGCGGAAGTACGAGGGGATGAGGATTTTGGGGCCGAATTGTCTGGGGATCATCGTGCCGGGCATCTCGCTTAACGCCAGCTTCGCCACCGCGAGCACGCAGCCAGGTCACATCGGATTCATCTCCCAATCCGGCGCGTTGTGCACCTCGGTGTTGGATTGGGCGATCGAGGAGGGGATCGGTTTTTCGTATTTCGTTTCGGTAGGCAACATGCTGGACGTGGACATGGCCGACCTGATCGACTACCTGGGCTCGGCCACCGAGACCCAGTCGATCATCCTTTATATCGAGTCGATCAGCGAGGCCCGGGAGTTCATGTCGGCCGCCCGGGCGTTCGCCCGAACCAAACCCATCGTGGCCTACAAGGCGGGTCGTTTCACCGAGTCGGCCCAGGCGGCGGCCTCGCACACCGGCGCGATGGCAGGCGTGGACGCGGTCTACGAGGCGGCGTTTCAGCGGGCGGGGATCGAGCGGATCTTCCAGATCGAGGACATGTTCGACTGCGCCGAGCTGCTGGCCCGCCAAGATCCTCCCAAGGGCGACCGGCTGGCGATCATCACCAACGCCGGGGGGCCGGGCGTGATGACCACCGACTCGCTGATCGCCCGCGACGGCAAGCTGGCCGCGCTGTCGGCGAAGACGATGGAGAAGCTCAACGAGTTCCTCCCCGCCTATTGGTCGCACGGCAACCCGATCGACGTGCTGGGCGATGCCCCGCCGGAGCGTTTCTCCAAAGCGGTCGAGATTGTGCTGAAGGATAAGGGGGTGGACGCCGTGCTGGTGATTCTCACGCCCCAGGCGATGACGGATCCGACGGGCACGGCGGAGGCCGTCAGCCAGGTTGCTGCCCGGGCCCACAAGCCGGTCCTGGCGGCCTGGATGGGCGGCGAGGTGGTCCGCGGGGGAGTTCAATTGCTCAGCGAGGCGGGCATTCCCACCTATAACACGCCCGAAAAGGCGGTCCGTGCGTTCATGCACCTGGTCTCCTACGCGCGGAATCTGGAGGTGCTGCACGAGACCCCGCGGAATATCCCCCTGGAGTTCAGCCTGGATCGCGGGAGGCTACGGAACCTGTTCGATACGATTCTGACGGAGGGAGACGAGATCCTTTCGGAAAACATCTCCAAGGCCTTTTTGGAGGCCTATGAGATTCCGGTCACCAAGCCGCACCTGGCCCGCTCCGCCGACGAAGCGGTCGACGTGGCCCGCCAGTGCGGCTATCCGGTGGTGATGAAAATCCATTCGCCCCAGATCACGCACAAGAGCGACGTGGGCGGGGTGGCCTTGAACCTGGGTTCAGGCCAGGCGGTCCGTGAGGCCTTCGATCGGATGACCGGGAAGGCCGGGCAGATGCGCCCCGATGCCAAGGTCCTGGGCGTGACCATCCAAGAAATGGTGACTTACCCGCACAGCTTCGAGTTGATCCTGGGCACCAAGAAGGACCCGGTGTTCGGTTCGGTGATCATGGTGGGGATGGGTGGAACCACGGCGGAGCTGTTTCGCGATCGCGCGTTGGCCCTGCCGCCGCTGAGCGAGACGCTGGCCCGGCGAACGCTCGGATCGCTCAAGTCGTGGCCGCTGCTACAGGGCTATCGGGGCAAGCCCGGCGCAAACATCGAGCGGCTGATCGAGATCATCATGCGGTTCTCCTACCTGGTGGCCGACTATCCGGAAATCAAGGAGCTGGACATCAACCCGCTGCTGGTCACCCCCGAGGACGCGATCGCCTTGGACGCCCGGGTGGTGGTCGACCGGGAGTTGGTGGTTCGGCCGGTCCGCCCCTATGCCCACCTGGCCATCCGGCCTTATCCGGAGGAATACGTCAGCGGGCGGAAGCTCAAAGACGGGACACCGGTGATCTTGCGGCCGATCAAGCCGGAAGACGAGCCGATGTGGCACGATCTGGTGCGAAGCTGTTCGACGGAGACGATCTGGTTCCGCTTTCAATACCTGTTCAAACAGACCACGCACGACATGGCCACCCGCTACTGCTTCATCGACTACGACCGCGAACTAGGCATCGTCGCGGAGCTCGAGGAAGAGGGCCAGCGGAAGCTGGTCGGCGTGGGCCGGATGGTGGCCGACATGGACCACGAGACGGCCGAATACGCCGTGATCGTGGCCGATCGCTGGCAAGGCCACGGGCTGGGCGGACTGCTGACCGACTACTGCCTCGAAGTGGCCAAGACCTGGAGCGTCAAGCGCCTGGTGGCCGAGACGACCAGGGACAACACCCGCGCGCTGGCCACCTTCCGCACCCGCGGCTTCGAGATCGACGCCGAGCAGGAGGAAGACGTGGTGCTGGTCAGCAAGGAGGTGGAGTGACGCCGTCTCCGCTATCCGCGTCGACCCCGGGCCGGGTGTTTCTCCGGCAGCTCGGCGCTTGGGGTGGCTGGGGTCGAGCGCAGCGAGCCCCTAGAAAAGCCTGCTGGGGGCAGCCTGCGGCCGACCACCAGCCACCCACTTATCCGCCAGGAAAACTTGCCACACACACAGGGTTCCTTGGGTCCCGCGGGAGATTTCATCATGTATCGCGTCTTGAGATTCGGTTTGTCATTTTTTTTGCTCATCGCCGCCGCCGTGACGGCCTCCGTGACCGCGGCTGAGCCATCGGCCGGGTGTTTCACCGGGCCCTGGAACCTGGCCGAGCTGAAAAAGGTGCCCCAGGCCACCTGGGGCACGAAGTCGGGGCTGGTTCAGGAGGTCTACTACCGGGGCGAGCCGCTGCGTGGAAAACCCACCCGCATCTTCGCCTACTACGCCCGGCCCGAGTCCGGCGACGGACCGCTACCGGCCATGGTCCTGGTGCACGGCGGCGGCGGGACTGCCTTCCCCCAGTGGGCAACCCTCTGGGCCAAGCGGGGCTATGCGGCACTGGCCATGGACCTGGGTGGCTGCGGCCCCGGCAGAAAACGCCTCCCCGACGGCATGCCCGACCAAGCTCACCCCGAGAAGTTCCGCAAATTCACCAGCGGTGACCAAGCCAAACTCCTCTGGACCTACCACGCGGTGGCCGCCGTGATCCGCGGGCATTCGCTGTTGGCCTCGCGCGAAGAAGTCGACGCCAAGCGAACCGGACTGACCGGGATAAGCTGGGGAGGATACCTGACGTGTATCGTGGCCGGACTCGACGACCGGTTCAAGGTCGCCGTGCCCGTCTATGGCTGCGGCTTCCTCGACGAGAATAGTTGCTGGCTGGGCGAGTTCGCCAAGTTGGGCCCCGAGCAAACCGCCCGCTGGGTCTCCTATTATGATCCTTCCCGATACCTGCCGGGCGTCCGCTGTCCGATCCTGTTTCTCAACGGCACCAACGACTTCGCCTACCCGCTGGACAGCTATCAGAAGAGCTATCGCCTGGTGCCCGGCCGGGTGGACCTGCGGATCGAGGTCCGCATGCCGCACGGCCACCCGCAAGGCTGGGCCCCCAAGGAGATCGGTCTCTACATCGACGGCGTGCTGAAGGGCGGCGATCCCTTGCCGCAACTGGGCCCGATCAAGACTGCCGACGGCAAAGCCACGGCAACCTTCAAGGCCAAGCTGCCCGTAGTCAGCGGGAATTTGCACTACACCACCGACACGGGCAATTGGCAGCAGCGCAACTGGCAGACGGTCGAGGCGAAACTCGCCGGGGGAACCGTCTCGGCCGAGCTGCCCACCAAGCGCCCCCTGGTCTACTACTTGAGCGTCACCGACCGGCGCGGTGCGATGCTCAGCACCCAACATGCGGAACTGCCGTAGTTGGGCTAGACTGTAGCCGTTGCGCCGCAGCCGGTCGAGGGCAACAAGATCACGACCCACGAAACGTCAACCTTCACGACACTCAGCCAAAGGAGAGGACGATCATGGCATCTGAACTGACGCGTCGGAGATTCTTGGGAACCGCCGGGACCGTGGCCGCCGCCGGTGCGGGCACTACCGCGGCGCTGGCCGCCGATTCCGCGGAGACAGCCCCGCCGGAACCGATCAAGATCATCGGCATCTGCGGCAGTCCTCGCAAAGCAAAGACCACCGCAACCGCCCTGAAAATCTGCCTGGAAGCGGCGAGGCAAGTCGCCGACAACGTCGAAGTCGAATTGATCGAGCTTGCCGGCATGAAGATCCCCGGATCGCCGGCGGCAGGAATACCCTTGGAAGACGGTGAGAAAGACGATTTTCCGAAACTCGTTCCCAAGCTCTCCGATCCGAAGGTCGGCGGGATCATCGTCGGCACGCCCGTCTATTTCGGCGACATGACCGCACTGTGCAAGGCCTTCCTGGACCGCTGCATCACGCTTCGCAAAGACAACTTCGCGCTGAGTAACAAGGTCGGCGGTGTAGTGGCCGTCGGAGCCGCCCGAAACGGCGGCCAGGAGCTGACCATCGCCTCGGTCCAGGCCGTACTGTTCTGTCACGAAATGCTCCTGGTCGGCGACGGCAGGCCCACCAGCCACCGCGGGGCGACCCTCTGGAGCGGCTGCCCCGGCGGCATCGAGAAAGACGAGTTCGGCATCTCCACCGCCAAGAACCTCGGCCGCCGGGTGGCCGAAGTCGCCTTGCGCACCCACGCAGCAAAGGAGTCTTGAAAATGAACCGCAAACAAGCTACCGATCCCGGCAAGCCCGTAAGGAAGTTGGATCGCCGCGCGATGCTGGCCGGCACCGCGGCCCTGACGTTCACCATCGTCAAGCCGCAACGGCTCCGCGGCGCGGAGGCCAACTCGAAGATCGAGCTGGGGATGATCGGCTGCGGGGGCCGCGGAAACTGGATCGCCAACCTCTTCCAGAAACACGGCAAGTACCAGGTGGTGGCCGCCGCCGACTACTTCCCCGACCGGGTCGAGGCGTTCGGGAAACGCTTCGCCGTCGAGGCCTCGCGCCGCCACAGCGGACTGTCCGGCTACCGCAACCTGCTCCAGGGCAGGCTCGACGCCGTGGCCATCGAGACCCCGCCGTATTTTCACCCCGAACAGGCCGCCGCGGCGGTCGAGGCCGGTCGCCACGTCTATCTGGCCAAGCCGATTGCCGTCGATGTGCCCGGCTGTCTGGCCATCGGCCGCGCCGGGAAGAAGGCCACCGGCAAAAAACTCTGCTTCCTGGCCGACTTCCAGACCCGGGCCGATCCCATCTATCAGGAGGCGGTCCGGCGGGTGCACGGCGGCGACATCGGGCCGCTGGTCAACGGCGAGGCCGTCTACTATTGCGGCACCACCTGGGGCACCGGCGGCGACCTGGCCTCCGACCCCACCAACCCCGAGCTGCGCTTGCGCCACTGGGGCGTCGACAGAATCCTCTCCGGCGACATCATCACCGAGCAGAACATCCATGCCCTGGACGTGGCCTCCTGGATCATCAACCAGGAGCCCTTAAGCGCGGTGGGCACCGGCGGCCGCAAGGCCCGCCCCGGCCCCGGCACCTGCTACGACCACTTCGCCGTGATCTACCACTTCCCCGGCGGCGTGGTGCTGGGCTTCAACTCCAAGCAGTACGGCACCGGATACGACGATATCGGCTGCCGGATGTTCGGGCCGCAGGGCATGATCGACACCCACTACTTCGGCAGCGTGAGCATCCAGGGCAACAAGCCCTACCAGGGCGGCCCCATGAAAAACCTCTTCACCGCCGGTGCGGTCGCCAACATCGCCGAGTTCCACGACAACATTACCCGGGGCCGCTTCGCCAATCCGACCGTCGCCCAGAGCGTCCGCAGCAACCTCACCACGATCCTCGGCCGCACCGCCGCCTACCGGCGAAAGCCGGTCACCTGGGAGGAGATGCTCCGGGCCAACGAGAAGTTGGAGTTTGACCTGAAGGGTCTGAAGGTCTGAGAGTTGCGGCGTCGCCGTGGTTGGGCTGTCCGTCGGTGGCACCCGGCCCGGTTCGTCGGCGTCCCGTCGGCCCCACCGGCGCGGCGGAAGGGTCCGGACCGACCGGGGGGCCCTGAGACTTGCGTCCGGCCGCGAAAATGGTATGGTGGCAATGTCTAGCTGGTCTCCCCAAAACCTCCCAATCTGCCAGAAAAGGTAATCAACCATGAGCACGAAGAACCAAAACAGTCCGTCCGACAGTTTCACCCGTCGCGGGTTGATTAAGCGCACCGCCGGGGCCGTGGCGGTTGCTGCCGGCCTGCCTTTGATCGGCCGGCCCAGACGCCGGCCACGACCGCGGACTGCCGGCATCCCCCGGGCGGTGACCAAGGGACGGATCAACCAGTCGGTCTGCGACTGGTGCTTCATAAGCGACGCCTCGGTCAAGCCGATGACGCTGGAACGGCTCTGCCAGGTCTCTGCCGCGCTGGGCATCAAGTCCATCGAGCTGGTCAAGCCCGAGGACTGGCACATCTTGAAGAAATACGGCCTGGTCAATGCCCTGGCCCCCAGCCACGGCTTCGTCAAGGGCTTTTGCGACAAGGCCAACCACGAGATGTGCATCGCCGAGATCCGCAAGTCGGTCGACGCCTGTGCCGAGGCCGGCTTCCCCTCGGTGATCACCTTCTCCGGGTTCCGCAACGGAATCCCCGACGACGTCGGACTGGAGAACGCCGTCGCAGGACTCAAAAAGGTGATCGGCTACGCCGAGAAGAAGAAGATCAACCTCTGCATGGAGGTGCTCAACAGCCGGGTCGCCGAGGAGATGAAGGGCCACCCGGGCTACATGGGCGATAAGGTCGAATGGGTCGGCGAGGTCTGCCGGCGGATCTCCTCGCCGCGGATGAAGATCCTCTTCGACATCTACCACGTCCAGATCATGCAGGGCGACATCATCACCCGGATCCGTAAGTGGAAGGACTACATCGGCCACTACCACACGGCCGGCGTGCCGGGCCGCAACGAGCTGGACGACAACCAGGAGATCAACTACCCGCCGATCATGCGGACCATCGTCGAGACCGGCTACACCGGCTACATCGCCCAGGAGTTCATTCCCACCCGCGATCCGATCCAGGGGCTCTACCAGGCGGTGAAGCTCTGCGACGTGTGAAACTCTGCGACGTGTGAAAGTCTATCCGGAAAGCTCCCCTCTCCCACTGGGAGAGGGGCCGGGGGTGAGGGAGTGCCGGAAACGGGCACCTGTTGTGGCCTGGTCTCCTGACCGGGCCACGCATCGTCCACGCCCCGAGCGACGCGATGCCGTGGGACTTTCGGCCGGTGTTGAGACGCCCTGTTCGATAGAAACTACGCTGCGGGCAGCGGTCCCGCCGCAACAAGCCTTCTCTTTGCAGAATCGACGGTGAGGTTGAGTCCTTCCAGCGTGCGCGCCCCCAAGAGGAGCAGGTCTCCGGGCTCGGCGAAAACGACCTCGTCGATCGTGAAGCTCTTAGCGACCCGGAGGATGGCGAAACCGACACTCCGAGTAACCACCTCCCCGTTGGCCATGGCGAAGCGGACGTCCTTCTTCTCCCGCTCGACACCGATCTTGTCCAGCTTTGCCGCGGGGACCCAGGTGTGCTCGCTACCCGTGTCGACCAGCAGCTTCGCAATCCGGACGGACCTCGATCGGTCGAGATGGTTTTCGACTCTGCAGGCTACGTGAAAAGTACCCATGGGACGATGCTGCTCCAGAAGGACATGATTTTCGTTCTGTTTGTCGAACGATCGACCTGACGCGCGTACGGGCCATCCGGCGACGGCTGGAAAGATCATACCACGCTTTGATTCTCGCCGCACGTCCATCATCCAGCGCCGCAGGCCGCTCGCTTTTAGACCACCTCGTCCTCAAGCCATCCGGCAAGTCCGGCGGCCGCAGTGACCTCGTGCCCCAGGCCGCTGAGGAACCCGACCGTTGCGGCATACACGTCTTGGTCGGCCAGCAGTCTCATGGCGGCGTGGCCAGCCGGATATCCTCCACGGCCAGAACGTCAATCGCGTGCTGGATGCACGCTCGAATGTCCTCCGGGTGAAGGTCCGGGTAGTAGTCCCGGATGATCTCGGAGAAGCTGAGCCCTTCGCGGACCAGCTCCAACACGCTCTGGACCGGAATCCGCGTGCCCGCCACGCACGGCTTGCCGAAATGGATCTGGGGGTCGACGGCAATTCGATCTTTCATCATTCCCTCCCAACTCAAGTATACACGCCGGAATCGCGCTCGGGCAAGCCCTTCGGGTTGCGTCCTGCCGCGGGTGGCCGCGATTGCTCGTCAATCGCCGCGGCGTCGCCGCAAGAGGGTTGGGGCGAGGGGATAGCTCCATCTTCCCATCATGACAACACCTTGCCAAAGTCCTCTTGTGCCTTCCGCACACGGATTGGGAAGCAATCCGTGGCTGACGCATCAGTTGCCCGCATCCTCTCGGCCCTTCTTGTACGCGGCCTCAAGCAATTTCATGAGGGTTGCATACCGCTTCTTCTGTGCCGAGGTTGGATTGGGGCGTACGAACTGCTCGCTGAAATACGCCTTTAGTTCCGCTGGCACGTTGACTGTAACTTCTTCACCATCGACGCGGAACCGAAGGGAGGCGGTCTTGCCTGTATGAATGGTCACTTCGGTAATACTGAAGGTGACGTTCCTCGGTGTCGCCGATTTCTTTTTCGTGGCCATGGGCGCTCCTGGGTTAACGGTGCGACATGCTTGCGATCGATTAAGGGTACAGGGTACAGGGTCAGTCCTGAATGGCACTGTCACGAGCCGCCGCAGGCACAACATCTTGTGGTGCTGGCAGCGATAGCAGCACAGCATCTTGTGGCCTTCTTGCGACTCGACAGTGCCATTCGGGTCAGTCCTTAGATCTTAGTGTCCATCTTCCGGTAGGACTAAGATCTAAGGACTGACCCCTTCTCCTAGGAGTGTGCTGCTGGCGGTCAACTGCCGAATTCTAGGCAAACTCTATCTCAAACTCACAACTATCTGCTCCCTGTAGGATTGACTGTTTGAGTTTCACCTTCACAGGCTTATCGAATGCGGCTTCGAACAGGGATTTATACCATCCCGTTGAGCAATGGCAGTATGTATCGGTGGGGAACGGCTTCTCCGTCTGCTTCACCCGTCCGCAGTAACACCAGTCGTAGCCGCCCACAATCGTGTTCTTGTTTTTCAGTTTCAGCCTTCCTCCACCGATGCCTGCTTCATTCAGCTTGGCGAGCAGTTCCTCAACCGATTTCGATTCCTCCGTAAACTGCTTCACGCGTTTCTGCTGCGTAGGACCGCAGCATTTCATTCCGCAAGCCTGCATTACCTTTTTCGCCATGGCTTTCCCCACTTCTTTCTCAAGGCGCTGGACGGCGTTCCTTATCCATTCGGCTTTCTGTGCATAGTTCGATGTCTCATCAAATTGTTCAGTCTTGATGATGACCTTTTTCGATACTGCCGCACTGGCTTCGGCGTCGATGCATCGCTTGAACCTAGTCATCCATCCGCCGAGTTTTTGAGCCCTTGCCATTTTCTACGTCCCTTCCTGAAAGTCTGCCGGTATTCGTTCAGCACGTGTCCCTCCACCCTACCACCCGCGGGCGACGGGGAGAAGCGGTTTCTAAAGCCGAATGAGATCAGCAGCGTCTATCCGTACCGCTTCAGCAGACTTTATCAACATGCTCAGTCTTGGGTCGCTTGCCGAGGCAGATGCTCGGAAAGCGATGCAGATCGTGACCTACATGCTTAACACGGTCTATTCACTCGCGTCCAGTTAGCCGTCTTCTCTCAGCGTCCAGCCACACAGTCTTAGGACACTGCCGGGAAGCACGGGTAGAGGTGCGGCTCGGATATCCCCAAGTCCCGGCCTGCAAGCAGTTTGGGGAGTCGGTCCCACCCATCGGAATTCGCACGCCGGCTCTCCGCCGCCGGGAAAAGCGGAAAAACCGTTTGACGCGGGCGAATTCCAGGCGTCTAACATACTCAAAGTGAAAATGCTATCACGGTTACATCTGTACAATCTCCTTGAGTTTCTT
>CAZUAM010000202.1:0-10729 GCA_964618095.1 uncultured Planctomycetaceae bacterium
AGCTTCTCGCTAGGGCTGGCTTCCGCCTTGTCGGGGGCCGGGTCGGCCGCCGCGGCCTCGTCTTCGCCGGCCTTGTCCGGCTTCGGTTCGGCCGGTAAGGCAGCGGCCGAGAAAACCACCGTCAGCCAGCAGACGCCGGCTACCGTCAGAAGTCGGGTGTTGAAAGACATCATCCTTCGTCCTCCAGAAGTTCGCGGATTTTTTGTTTGTGACGCCGTTTGGTCTGCTCGTCGAGCTGCTCTTGCAGCTTGATGATCGTGCGGAGCAATTCCACCGCCTCGTTGAAGTCTTCCAGCTCGAGCATCCGCTCCAGCACCTTGCGCATTTCCAGCAGGATCGCGTTGGCCTGCTTGCGGGCAAGGTCTCTCCGCTGGGGGCCGAGCTTCTCGTCGTTCAGATGCTCCTCTAGCTGTTCCAGTTGCGTTTGCAGCACGGGGAACATTTCCTGGGCGATGCGGTGGAGCGGATTGGCGATGCCTTCCTCCAGCCGGCGAATCAGCTCCTCGGTATCGATCCGGTTGTTGATCAGTTGCAGGCGGATATCGTCGAAGCCATCGGCCACCGCCTGGGTTTCGTGGGCATTCTTGCTGCTGTTTGTGAGGGCCCGCTGGACACGCAAGGTCCGCAGGGCCAATTGCCGCTCGGGGGAGAATTGCTCCGGTTCGTCCCCCGGTTCGTCGCCCGGCTCGGCCCCCTTGTCGGCTTTCTCCTCACCGGGCGTCTCCGCGGTCTTTTCGTCGGTCTTTTCGCCGCTCTTTTCGCCGCTCTTTTCGCCGGCGTCGGGGCTGCCGAAGTCGATTCGCAGCAGCAGGTCGCGAGTCTCGGTCGCTTCCTCGATGATCGCCTCGAACCGCTGCCGCAGCACGAGTTCGCGCGACTCGAGTATGACCCGCAACTGATCGGGGGTGACGATGTCCAGCAGCCAGCGCTCGCTGGTGCCGACGTTGGGGGCTTCCCCCAGGTCGTAGAGGTCCGCCGCCTTGAGGCCTACCAGCAGCTTTTGGCCCGCGGTCAGCAACGGATCGAGCGCGGCCAGGTCCAGCGCGGTGTCCTTCAGGGGGAGATCAGTCGGGTGTTTCGAGGGCGCACCGACCGGATGGGTGGCCGGTTCCTGCTGGTCGACCGTATACTCGAACCAGACCTTGGCGATCCCGTGATCGTCCTTGATCTGGCCCACCGCGGGGAGCCGCGCCTGGGGAGTGATCGCCGCGCCGATTCCCTGGAGCCGGGCGGTCAACTGGGGCGGGTTGTCGGCAACCGCCACCAGGGTCAGCGGCACGGGCTCCCGGCCCGTGATCCCGTCGGTATCCGAGAGCGTGAACAACAGCGTGGTGTCCTCGTCCAGCGCTTGGAGCGTAAAGCTGAAGCTGCGGCCGTCGGCGGCCAGGTCGTTGCGCGTAAGCTGCGTCCGCGACAGGGGCCGCTCGCCGGCGGTGGAGTCGACCTGCACACCGACCAAATCCTTGTTGGCCGTGGCCCGGACGGTGACCTCGGTTCCCTGGGGGACGTGCAACACGCCGGTGGCCGGCAAGTCTCGCTCTGCGCGTTCCATGTACGCGGGATATTTGCAGTGGAGGGTCATCGGACCCACGGTGGGGCTCTCGACCACCTCGATCCGCAAGTCCTGCACGCGAACGTCGCGGCCCATCCTCACCTCGCCGACCACGTCGAAGCGGATCGGCGCCAAAACGCCCTGGAAGGTATAGGAGTACTTCTGGAACCGCTCCTTGGCCGGGTCGGCCGTGCCGCGGCGTATCATCAGCTTCCGGTCCCGGCGACCACCCTCGACCCGGTAGCGAACCTGGACCTTCCTGGGCAGCTCCTTGCGGGTGGCGGCCTTGGCGATGATTTCCAGGTCGGCGCCGCGAGCGACCTTCTCCACCCCGTCTTCGAATCCCTCCACGCTCAGTTCGGCCCTCCGCGGCCACGGCTCGTTGGCCATCGCCATCCGCCGCGCCCAGATTCCCAGTGCACCGGGAAACATGCATCCAAAAATCACCACGCTGGTCAGAAGCAGCACGGAGGCCATCACGGCCCGCCGAAGGGGAAGGGGGTTGAAGACGCGGCGGAGTTGCACCTCCCCGATCCGTTCGGCGGCCTCCCGGCAGGTATGGGCCAGCATCTGTCGATTGCACTCGGCCGGGTCCGACCCCCGGCCGGTCAGCACCACGGCCGTCAGCAGGCTGTCGTCCAGATGGGGGAAGCAGCGTTCCAGCAACATGGCCATGTTGCTGTTGCTCAGGGGCACAAACGTGCGGCGCCCGATCAACTGCACCAGCACGCCGACCAGCACCAGGGCGATGACCGCCAGAACCACCCCCCGCACCACCGGGGGCGGTTCAAAGAACCAATCGACTGCCAGGCTGGCCCAAAACGCGACCCCCAGCCAGGTGGCCGCCACTGCCAGCCCTTCCAGCCAGACGTACACCAGAATCCACCCCCGCAGCGACCCCAGCAGCGAACGAATCGTGGGGGAAAGTATCGGCTCGGTTTCAATCGCCGTGGTTGCCATCGGGTACCCACTCCCTAATCGCCGGTGGCCGACGACCACCGGAACGTCGCGGCGGGCGTTGGCTGCCGCCTATTCAGATTCAGTAGTTCCAAGTCTGGGGAACGGGTGGCTGGGGTCGAACGAAGTGAGCCCCCAGACCCTCGGCTTTCCGGGGGCTCGCTGGCGCTCGACCCCGGCCACCCGACGGCTATTCGTATTGACGTTCCCGTTCATATTGTCCTAGGCAAGTTTTGCCAATCGTCTTATCAACCATTCGAAGCACAGCAGGCCGCAAAGGGCCAACATCATCCACATCAACCAGGTCTGTTCCCAAAGGGGGTTGGGAGCGGCAGTGAACGTGACCGTCTGGGTCTGGTCTCGGAGGAGTTCCGGCAGAGGTCGCTTGGGAGGAGGCGGATTCAAGGGTTCGCTCAAACCGACGTAATACTCCGCCTGAATGTCCGTGCCGCTCTCCTTGTTCTTGATCGTGGTGCCCTGGGCGATGCGGCCGAGCAGCGCGTCGTTGCGCTGCGGGCTTTCGCGCTCCAGGTCGGGTATATCGACGTGGATCCGCCGGGTGAGCTGTTCGTCCTCGCTTTCCGGTACAACCAGATCGAGCTGATAGGGACCCTCTTCGAGCACCGGGAAGCGGCCGGCGTACGTCCCCACGCGGCTGGGGTCGGGTTCCAACGCGATGGTCTGCATGGCCTTGTCCGGGTAAACGACCTGGAGCGGGACACTGGCTGCTTCGAGGGGTTCCAGGCGGGCGTTGGTCAATTGGGCCCGGACCTCCACCGTGTTGCCCACCAAGTACCGCTCCCGACCCACCAGCAACACTCCCCGGCTGGACTGCCGCAGGAGCCGTCCTTGCGCAACGTGGCGGAGGAGCTTGGTGTAGAAGCGCTCGAAGTATGCGGGGTCGAGTCGGCGGAGCCGCCACATCTCGCCGCTGCCGATGTAGAAGACGCGTCCCGAGCCGTAGAATTGTCCGGCGAAGAAGACCGGCAATTGGTCGCCAGAACCGGGTCTCGGATTAGAGAATCGGGCCAGCACGGTGGCACCCGGCTTGGGCCCCCGCACCGGACAATAGCTATACACTCCCGAAAAACCGGCCCAGGCCTCCCTCCCGGCCGTGGCGGTGTCGTCCAGCCAGAGGAACTCGGCCTCGAGCCCCTCGCGCGTGAAATCAAGCTGCCCGGGCTCCTCTGCGGTGTACATCCGGTCCTGCAACACGGAAAAGCGGCGGTAGAACTCGACCGGGTACAACGCCCGGATGCCGGCCATATTCTTGTCTTCCACCCAGCCGCCGATGGTCGTGCCGGTGAACACGTGTCCGGCCACCACGATCAAACCGCCCCCCTTTTCGGCGACCCAGCTCTCCAGCAGACCGACCTGCTCCACGCTGAGAGCTTGCCAGTCGGGATCGAATGCCACCACGCAATCGTAGACGAACATCTCGTTGCGGGTGATCGGGAAATCGTCCAGCAACTTGTCGGCCTCCTGCGAGATGCCGGGCTGGGCGGTCTGCAAAAGAACGTCCAGGATGGTTGAGCGGTCTCGATACAGCAAGGTCCGCAGGAAGCGGTACTCCCGCGTCGGACCGCCGGCGATGATCAATACGCGATTCTTATAGTCCACGATTTCAATTTCCACCTCGCGCTGGTCATCGGCCGGGTTGCGATCACCCTGCGGGGCCTGGACGCGGAAACAGAGCGTGCGGCGGCCGGTTTCCTCGGGAGTCAGCTCGAACTTGACCGGAACCACTTCGCCGTCTCCGCCCAGGGTCACCTGGTGGCTGGATTCGATCTGCCCGCTGCCGGGCTCCGAGTTGCCCCCGCCGTCGCCAGACTCGCGCGAGAGCAACTGGACTTCGATCACCTGGCCGGCCATCCCCTGGGCCTGGAGGTAACCGGTCACCACGTAGTCGTCGCCCGGATAGGCCCGCGCCGGGGCCACCAGGTCGCTGACCCGCACGTTGGTCGGCTTCCGGTCGGAGCCGACACCGACGGTGAAGACGGGAATCTTGGCTTTGCGGGCGAGTTCGATAGCTGCCTCCGGGGCGATGCCCGCGTTCTGGCCGCCGTCGGTAAACACGATGATCCCCGACAGCGGCGAGCCGCTCTCATCGTTGATCAACTGACTCAGAGCGGTGCCCAATTGGGTCTCCGTTCCCGCGGGCGTAAGAAACTTGTTCCAGTCGACCGGCTCGTCCGCGCTGGTTTGGGGATTGTTGGTTGAGGCGGCGGCCTGGGCGTCCGTAGCGTCGCCGGGCTGCCGCGCACTCTCATCCGGCTGCCGCGCATTCGGCGGGACATTTCCATTTCCCTCCGATGACTGGGGGACCAGCTTGTCGAATGCCACGCGGTCGCGGTCCAGACTCTCGTTGAAGCGGAATACGAAGACGTCGTGGGTCTTTCGGAGCTGCCTGAGAAGATCGGTGTCGGTCAGAGCGGCCGCCACTTGCTCGACGCGGCTCTGGGCGTCCTGGGCTGCCGGCCGCCCTTTCGGAGTTGGATTTCCATCTCCCTCCAATGGAAATGCGTCGGTCATGCCCATGCTCAGGCTCGTGTCGACCAGCAGCAGCGCCCGAGAGTTGTGAACCATCTCGTACTCGGTCCGCCACTGGGGCTGCAAGTAGAGAATCAGCAGGCCCAGGAAAGTCGCCGTCCGTAGCGCCGTCAGCGACCATCCCAGCACCGGGTGCAGCTCCACCGCGTCGCGGCGGTACATGGCCCAGACGAACAGCCCGATGGCCAGGAAGATGACGATCGGAAGGATCCAGTCGGTATTGTCTTGAATCCGTCCCCACTCGAACGTGGTGCGGGTGACTCCTTCGGCAAACAACGGCCAGGAGGCGGACGTCATCGGACACCTCCTCTGGCCGGCGCGCGGCCGTGGCCGGCAGGTGGGTGGTAGCTGGCCGACCAAGCCAGGATCTGCTCGCCGATCAACAGCACGATCAACAGGTACAACAACCACTGGCCGATGTTTCCTCCCGACAGGTCGGCCATGGTGTACTGGAACGCGTCGGCCTGTTCATACTGGTACTCGACGCCCTCCAGCCTGGCGGCCAATTGGGGCCCCGAGAGGGCCTTGAGGCTGCCTTCCTCCGCGTCCACGTTCAGCGCGTAGCTGCGGACCTCCTTCGCCCCGTCTTTCCGGGTAAGCTTGGCTTGATAGACGCCGCTGGCGGAGGTGTCCGAAACCGAGACGGCTAACGTACCTTTTGTGGTGAGATTCGCGTCGGTGGTAATCCCTGCACCGGTCTTGTCGCCGGGTGTGACCAAGCGTACGTGCTTCTGGTACTTCTCCGGGTCCAGCTCCACCTCCAGCTTCGAGCCCACTCGGCGCGAAACGTCGGCCGCCGAACGCTGCGAGAGGTACGCGTGCATCTCGTGCATCACCACCACGAAGCTGGGGTTGTCGCGGGCCCAGTTGTTCCAGACCGGGGCCGCCGTGCTGAGGAACGCCACCACCCGCCCTTCGCCAAAGCGACGCTCGACCGCCAACGGCGCCCCGTTACGCAGCCGGGCGATGACCTTGATCGTGGAGTCCGGCGGGGGTTCCCAGCCGTCGGGGACGGCCAAGTACCGCTCGACAATCACCATGGAAATGAAGCTGTTTCGCTTGCCCGCCAGGATACGGAAGATCGGATGTGCCCCGACCTGCAAATCCGGGGCCCTGTCCACCCTAATAATCGGCAAGGTCCTCGGCGCCGCCTCCAGCAGCGGCAAGGGGAAAAAACCCTCCCCCCCGCGATGGAAATGATCGTTGATGAATTTGCTGTTGCTGCCGCACCGCTCGCCGAGGAAGACGGCCACGCCCCCCCCGGCGCGAATGTACTCCTCCAAGGCCTCGATGGCCGAATCGTCCAGGCGTTCCACGTCCAGCAGAGTGATCGCGCGGAATGCGTCCAACGGTTTGAGGCTCAGGTAGCGGGGAGTCTCGATCTGCGGGCGGATGCCCGTGCGGACCGGCCCGCCGGGGGCCAGCGCCGTGCTGAGGTAGCGGGCGTCGCGGGCATCCGGGCTGCCGTCGATCAGCAGCACCGGTATGTCGGCCGGCAGATCGATCGCCGCGTAGCGGGAGTTGTCCACGGCCACCCCGTCGGGTTTGAGCCGGGCGGTCATCAAATGTCTGCCGGCGGTGGGAAAATGTACCGGGAATCGCTCTTTGACCGTCCGTCCCGGCGGGATCTCGGCGATCGTCACGGCCGGCCGCGAACGACTGTCTTCGGGCGGCGAACCTGAAGCCTCCCTTTCTTCCAAAAAGACCGAGACTTCCTTGGCTGGAGACAGCCCGAAATTCTGCACGGAAACTTCCACGAAGAACGGCACTCCCGCCGCCCGGATACCCCCTCCCGGAGCAAGCGCCCTGATTGCCAGGTTCTTCCGCGTCCGATCCACGCAGTTGATCAGGTGAATCTCCGCGTCCGCCTCGTTGAGCCCCATCAATTGCTTCTTCAGATCGGTCGGATCGTTCCACTGCCGGGCGCGAAAATCGGAAATCAGATACACGATCCGCCGTTCATCCGCGGAGTCGCCCAGCGACTTGCCGATCGCTTTGAGGGCCTCGGCCGGACCGGCCGAAGTCTGCGAAACCTGCATCCCACCTAGCGTTTCACCCAGCCGGCTGGCAAACTCCGTATTGACCGGCACTTTCCACAGGTCGGGTTGCGTACCGCGCGCCAGTTGTGCCACCCGGGAAAAACGCAAAAGCGTGAACGTCTGTGGCCGTATCTGGCGGGCGGCCTCGGCCCCGATCCGCTCGATGGCCACCACGGCCTCGTCGAATGCGCTGGTGTCGGCCCAGCGGTCCGACATCGAGAAACTGTCGTCCAGCAAAACGATGTGATGGGTGTTTGTGCTCCCGAACCATTCACCGAACCAGTTGTGAATCTTCGGCTTGGCCACCATGAACACCACGGTCGCGATGGCCAGCATCCGCAGAAGCAGCAGCAAAAGCTGCTTGAACACGATCCAGGTCCGATTCTTTTTCCGGCTGGCCAGCAGAAACTCCATCGCCGCCCACTCCACCCGCCGGTGGCGGAGCATGTTGATCAGATGGATCAACACGGGCACGCCCACGATCAGCAGCCCCCAGAGCAATGGAGAGTAAACGAAGCCGGGCATGGGTGGGTGGTTACTCTTTCGTTTCGGGAGTTCTTATTTGGCCGCCGCGTCTCCGCGGCGCGATCTCCCGGCGGCGACGCCGGGGATGATTCTCAATTCCGGTGGTGCTTTCCCAGCCGGTTGCACAAATAGGCGGCCAGGGCCGCGTCCAGGGGTTGGCTGGTCCGCAGCAAGGCGTAGTCGACGTTGTGCCGCGCACACCCTCGTCGCACTTCCTCCAAATAACCGCGAAGCGCCGCCAGGTACCCCTCACGCAACGCCCGGGGGTTGCAGCGGAGAATCTCGGGCAGTTCCAGTCCCTCGAACCGGGTGGGCCCGGTGAAGGGAAAATCCAACTCGTCGTCGTCCATCACGTGGAACACCATTACGTCGTGGCCGCGGCTCCGCAGCAGCTTCAACCCTCGGAACAGACCTTCACGCCCCACCAGCAGGTCGGATACCAGCACCATCATTCCGCGGCGCGGGTAGTTTTCGGTCACGTTACGGAGGATTTGGTACATGTCGGTTTTGTTTACCGGCGCGCTGGCGTCCAGAGCGGTGACGATCGAATCCAGATGGTTTCGCTTTGTCCGCAGCGGCACCGTCATGCGGACCGAGTCGTCGAAGGCCACGCAGCCTACCGCGTCCTGCTGGCGCAATAGGAGGTAAGCCAGGCTGACCGCGATCGTACAGCCGTACTCATACTTGCTCATCACTCCGTTGCCGTATCGCATGCTGCCCGAAACGTCGCAAAGCAGCGTGCAGCGGAGGTTGGTGTCTTCTTCGAACTGCTTGACGTAATACCGGTCCTGCTTGGCCCAGACCTTCCAATCGACGTACCGCGGGTCGTCTCCCCAGGTGTATTCACGGTGCTGGAGGAACTCGACCGAGTGGCCGAAATACGGGCTGCGGTGCATCCCGGAGAGAAAGCCCTCCACAACGTGGCGGGCGCGGAGGTCCAAACGCGAGATGCGTTTGATCGCCTCGGGGTGCAGGAATCGCTTGTTGTCGGGCATTGCTATCCGGTTGCCGTTCTGGGGAAGGTTAATTGGGACCCATATCGTGGTTCACTGCAACGGCTACTCTGGCAAACGCCCCCCGATTGCAGTCGGCGGGCAGGTCTTTCTTCATCAACAGTACATTCAATGCAGTACATTCAACAGCGGATCGGCTCGTCTCAGGATGCAAAAATCTGTTGAAATCGGGCATCGCTGGTCAGCTCGTCTTCCTTGGTGGGGGTGATTGCCAGGATTTTCTCGATCAGGTCATCCGGTGTGACGCCTTCGCTCTCGGCCGTGAAGCTCAGCACCAGCCGATGGCGCAGCACCGGCTTGGCCAGGGTCTGGATGTCCTCGCAAGTCACGTGGGTGCGGCCCCGCAACAGGGCCCGGACTTTGGCCCCCAGGATCAAATACTGGACCGCCCGGGGACCCGCTCCCCAGCCCACCTGCTCCTCGACGAAGTCCGGAACCCCCGCCTCGCGAACCCGCGTCTGCCGCACCAGCGACAGCACGTAGCGGATGATGTGGTCGGAGACGGGTACTTCGCGAACGATCCGCTGCAAGTCGATAATCTCGGCCGCCGTCAGTACCGGTTCGACCAAGTCGACCAGGGTGGTGGTGGTGCGGCGGGCAACTTCAAATTCCTCTTCGAAGTTGGGGTATTTGACGAAAACTTTGAACATGAACCGGTCCTGCTGGGCCTCGGGCAGCGGATAGGTGCCTTCCTGTTCGATCGGGTTTTGCGTGGCCAGCACGAAAAACGGATCGGGCAAGGTGTGCCGTACCCGCCCGACCGTGGCCTGGCGCTCCTGCATCGCCTCCAACAAGGCCGCCTGGGTCTTCGGCGGCGTGCGGTTGATCTCGTCGGCCAGGATCACGTTGGAGAACAAGGGGCCTTCCAGGAAGCGGAAGTCCCGCGTCCCGGTGGAGCGGTTTTCCTCGATTACGTCCGTACCGGTGATGTCGGCGGGCATCAGGTCGGGGGTGAACTGAATGCGGCTGAACGAGAGGTTCAGCGTCCGGCTGAGCGTGCTGATCATCAGCGTCTTGGCCAGCCCCGGCACTCCCTCCAGCAGGCAATGCCCCCGGCTGAACAGGGAAATCAACAACTCCTCGATCACGTGCGTCTGGCCGACGATGACCTGGGCCAGTTGGTCCGCAATCTTCCGCTGCGCGTCGCGGAGTCTTTCGATGGCGGCGGTATCCTCGGTGGTAAGACCTTCTTGTGTCATTCTGCCTTGTGTCATTCTGGGTTCCTTGGGGGTTCTGTTCGCTGGGGGGAGGCGACTCTGTCGGCGATGTCCGTCCGGTGGTGGTGTCACTCGCCGTCGGAGACGCCTCCCACAAGGGGGTGATCTTCAACGTTGGTAGATGGGCAGGAAGCCGTTTTCCAGTTGTACGATGGTGAGGTTGATTGCCGTGGTGTAGACCGGCCCGATGTACCCCTGACTCCAGGAGCCGACGGGGGTGGCCTCGGAGATGAGCCTGGCGTAGATCTTGTCGCGATAGTCTTCCCACGTTTTCCCGCCCTCGCGGTACATCACCTGGGCGTAATAATAGTGGGCGTAGTGCCAGTGGCCGAATCCCCGGTTGGAGAGGTTGTCGAGCTTCCCCTTGCAGAAGCCCAATTGCTTGGGAACGTACTCGCTGTCGTATTCACCGGCGTTGTACAGGCAGGCGATGGCCGCGGCCGTGATCGCCGGCCGCCCCCCGCCGCCCCGGGAGTTGTATTGCACTCCCCCGTCCGGCAAGGTGCACTTGTGGATGTACTTGATTGCCTTTTCGATGACTTCGCTGGGGACGGGAATGCCCGCGTTGCGGCAGCCGCGGAGCCCCTGCACCTGGGTGATCGTGGTCGAGCCCTCGTCGAAGTTGGGTTGGTCCTGGGCGCTGACGTACCCCCAGCCGCCGGAGGTCGCCTGGGCCCGTCCCGAAAAAACCGCTGCCCGGGTAAGAACGTCGATCAACTCTTCGCGTCGATCCGCATCTTCTTCCTCACCCAGCACCTGGGAAAGAAACAGCATGGAAAACCCGTGGCCGTACGTATAACGATCGTCCCGCGTGGGGTCGCCGATCATGCCGTTTTGTCGGCTGCGGCTGACCAGATAGTCCACCGCCCGGCGGAT
>CAZUAM010000203.1:0-10673 GCA_964618095.1 uncultured Planctomycetaceae bacterium
TTAGATACCCTTGGAGGCTCAAGAATTCCCGAATTCTTGAATAATCCGGGCTAGCGGATTCCAGCCAGGCGGCCACGCCTTGCTCTATGGCCTTTAGCTCGCCGAGGAATTCGCCGGTGATCTCCTCGGGCGCGAGGAAGATCGTCTGGGAGCCCTCGATCCGCTCGGGCGGCGGCCCGATGGTGTTCTTGAGCGGCTTGTAGCTGAAGGCCATCTCGGGGACTTGCTCGCTTAGGGGGTAGTGCATCCAGGGCCAGCCGCCGTGGGGGAGTTGGTTGTCCATGAACGTGAAGACCGCCACCCGTTCGGCCACGCGATAGGCGTTTTCGATTGCCTCGCCACGGGCAAGATGCCCGTGCCACTGCTGGTCTTCCAGGCCGTGCCGGACGAGCACGCGGAGCAGCTCGCCGGCGCCCCAGCCGACTTTGCACTTCGAGGGCCAGAGATAGGTGTCCAGCGGCATGGTGCTCTCGAAGTCCAAGAGCGCCAGGGCGGCCTCCAGGTACGGTCGCGCCCGCTCTTCGTTGTCTTTCCACCGGGTCCGCATCACGTCGTAGAGCACGGCCAGGTAGGCCATGGCCGTGCCCACGTTCCAGAACTCCTGCTTCGGGCTTTGCGTGTCGACGATCCGGGAGATCCTCTCGCCCGGGGCCACCTCGGTCACGAGTTCGCCGGCCGGGGTCATCTTGGTGTAGAGCAGCCCGTGGGGCATGTGCTCCCGGTTGGCGTTGACCCAGCGTCGGACCCACTCGCCGGCGGCCACGGCCCGGTCGCGGACGTCCAGGGCGAGCATCAGGTGTCCGAAGAAGGTGGTATCGAGGGTCCCGATCATCGGCTGCTCTTCGGGCCGGTCCGGATCGTCGCCGATGTAGTGGAACACGCCGCCGGAGGATGGATGCTGATACTGGAGGATCCGCCCGAGGACGGCACGGTCTTTGGCCAGGGGGTGGTCGATCCAGGCGGCCACTTTGCAGAAGTTCAGCGGCCGGTAGACCCGCTGAAAGTCTTTGTACTCGGGCGGCTCCTCGGGGAAATAGAAATCGCCGTTTTTCTGCAAGGCTTCCTTTTGGGCCCAGTCCAGCAGCCGGGCGATCGTCTGGTGGTCGACCCCGGTGGCGTACATACCCCAGGAGGACTTGTGGACGTAGCTGAGGTTACGCTCCGCAAGAATGGGCCCACCCGGCGCGATGCGGCTGAGGAGGAACTGCCCGCCCTGCTGCAAAGAGATCCGCATGGCGCGGAGCAGGTGTGCCGGATCGGTGATGCGCCAGTTCATAACGTCCTCCAAGGGGAAGTGTGTCGCATTGTCCGTAGGCGACGGGCTTAGGGCAGCCGTCGCACGTAGACGAAGTACGCGCCCCGCGATTTTCCCTTCTGGTCGCTCAGCCAGGTCTGCATGCGGGTCTTGCCGGCGGTGAGCCGGACGCGGAAGGTCACTGCCGTGGCCTCGGCGGGAATCGGTTTGCTCAGGTCGATCTGGCGGATCTTCAGCCGGGCGGTGGTGGCCGAGATTGCCTTGCCACCGGGAATCGCGGCGGTGATCGGCCGATCCAGGTGCTTCGGCCACCGCCGCAGAGAAACCTCGTACGTGCCGTCGCGGAGAACGTCGATTGCCCAAAAACCGTTGCCCGCGTGGCCGCTGCGGACGTGTCCCTGATTCCAGGAGGAGAGCCCCTGCTGGGTGACGTGCCGATCGTGGGGATGCAGTTGCACTAGCGGCTCCGCGTCGGAGCCGATCGAAATATGCACGAAGTCGTCGAAGACGGCCGACAGGCTCTTCCACCAGTCCTCGTACCGGCCGCGGAGTTGCTCGACCGCCTTGGGGTGATCTGCGGCGACGTTGTGCTCTTGCCCCGGGTCGGCCTGGATGTCGTAGAGTTCCTTGCCGCCGACGAGTCGCCAGCGCTCGGTCATCACGGCAGACTTGCGCCACTTTTGGGGATAGGGGATGCGCTGGGAGTGGACCAGCAGTGTCCGCTCGGGCCAGGCGGCGGCGTTGCCCCGGAGCAGGGGTGCGAGGCTGGTGCCGTCGAGCTTGGGGCCCTCGGGGCGTTTCAGGTCGCAAAGGTCGGCCAAGGTCGGCAGCACGTCGATGTGTGCGCAGAGTTGATCCACGTCGCGGCCGCCGCCGATCTTTCCGGCCGGCCAGCGGATCAAAAGCGGCACGCGATGCCCTCCGTCGTACTCCGAGCCCTTTCCTGCCCGCATGCCGGCATTAAAACCCTTCCAGGCGCCCTTGTCTTTTGCGCGGCCTCGCCAGCCGGCGGCCGAGCCGTTGTCGGTCATGAAGATCAGGATCGTGTTGTCTTCCAGCCCCCATTGCTCGAGCCGGTTGATCAGCCGGCCCATGTTCTCGTCGATATTCGTGATCATGCCGTAGAAGTTGGCCATTTCCTTGGGCACGCCCTTTTCCAGGTACGGCTGGCTGTACTTTTCGTCGACCAGATACGGCCCGTGCGGGGCGTTGGTCGAAAGGTAGACGAAAAAGGGGCGGTCTCGGTGTTTGTTGATAAACGCCAGTGCGTTGTGGAACCAGACGTCGGTACAATAGCCGGTGACTTTCTCGGGCTTGCCGTTGCGGAAGTAGGTATCGTCGAAGTAGTTGTTTCCCCAGTAGTCGGGCCCCTGCCCTACTCCGCCGCCGCCGTGATAGAAGGCCTCGTCGAACCCCTGATCCATCGGCCGGCAGGGGTGGTTTTCCCCCAAGTGCCACTTGCCGAACATGCCCGTGCGATAGCCGCCCGCCTTGAAAAGCTCGGCCAAGGTCACCTCATCGGTGCTCATCAGCGATCGGCCCATGATCGTGTGCCATACGCCGGTTCGGGTGGAGTAGCGGCCGGACATCAGGGCCGAGCGGGTGGGCGAGCAGGTCGGATCGACGTGGAAGTCCGTCAGCCGAATGCTCTGGGCGTGGAGCCGATCGAGGTTGGGCGTGCGGATCATCGTGTTGCCGTGGGCGCCGACGTCGCCGTAGCCCTGGTCGTCGGTGATCACCAGGACCACGTTGGGCCGCCGGGCGGGCGCCGCCGCTTGTGCCTGCCGGCGGCCGAGCAGCCCGATCATCAGGCCAATCAAGGCAACGGCCAGGATCCGTGGGACGAGACGTTTGTCGGCTGGCTGGTTCATCGTGGGGTCTCCTATTGCGGGTCAGCGGGATCGGGTGATCTTGGCTGCGGTGGTCTGTCGCATCTAATCTGACGGGTAACTGACGATAGCCGGGACGCAACGCGTCGCAGTATGAACTGGGAAAAGGATGCCATCGAATGACTCCTGCGAGAATTTCCCGCGACGCGTTGCGTCCCGGCTACTATTGAGTCCTGCGCAGCTAATGCACGGGTGCCAGCGGCAGCTTGCCTGCCGCTGTCCGGAATCGCAGGGGCGGACAAGCCGCCCCTGGCACCCAAGCGATCATTG
Source organism: uncultured Planctomycetaceae bacterium (assembly GCA_964618095.1). GTDB lineage: Bacteria > Planctomycetota > Planctomycetia > Pirellulales > Thermoguttaceae > CAZUAM01. The sequence continues at coordinate 3,415 of CAZUAM010000203.1, forward strand.
GCAACGCAGGGGTCAATAGCACGAAACGCTTTTTGTGGGTACTCGCCTCCCGGGCATCGAGTATACTGGCGGCGGCCGGGGGTTGGCAAATCCTTTGGCGAAGGCAACCGGGCTTCCCTGGCGGGGGTGTCGGCTGGGCGACCGGGTCGAGGTGGGGTGAGCAGCCGGGCATGTTGGGGTTTGGCCGTTGAAGCACCGCCGCTCAGCGGCTCTTTGCGCCTCCCAGTTTGCCCATGTCCCCGATTTATCAGGGCTTCCGGCAACACTCAAGAACAACGCAATCCGGACCGATAAACTCCCTGAATGGACTATCTCTGTGAACCGGTGCGCGCTTGGAGCCGGGAGCAACTTGTCGGGAAAGGAATCTGGGAATGGATCAACACGGATCGGACTGCGCGTGGGCCCCCGCGGAGGTGGCGTTACGGGAAGCACCGGTCAACTTGGCGGCAGAGCCGTCTACAGTGGCAGCCGAGCCCGGCGCCGTCCTATCCCGGCCGGTGGTCTTGGCGCGACTTCCCGATCTCGACGCGGTCGAGCCGGGCGAGGAATCGGCTGGCAAGCGGCGTCGTTTCGACGGCCGGATCCTGAGCCACGCGCTCTCGACCAAGCTTCTGGTGGGTGGGGGGGTGCTGCTGGTGTTGGTCGCGATCTTCCCGTTCGTGTTCAACAACAACCGCGACCCCAAGCCCGGCACCCCGCCGGCCCCCAATGCCACGGAGGCCCCCATTTGGAACCGCCGGACGGCCGAGACACCAAACCCGCTGCCGGCATCGACGAACATCCCGTACGAGCCGAAGATGTCGTTCCCCGACCTCCCACCCGCACCCGACTTCATCGACGCGGCCAAGGCCCCCAACTCGGCCCCCTCGCCGCAGGCGCCTCCTGCGGACCGCCAAGGCCGTGCCGGCGCAATCGGCAACCGGGGGGAAACTCCCGCTGCCGAGCGTCAATCGCGGACCGACACCGGCCAGCCGCAGGCCCGGGCGAACCGGATGATGACCATCGGCGATTCGATGCCCACCCCAGCCGGGATCTATGCGGACGATTATCGACGAAACTATCAGGCCAATTCCCGGGCCAATCTGCCAACCCGCTACCCGGCCTGCTCAATTCCGTACCCGACGGTTGAGCCGGGCGTTGCACGGCTGGAAGGCATCATCGAGAAACCTTCCGTCAGGACCAGCTATGACGCGGCTCGATCAAGCGTTCATTAAGGTCTACACCGATCAGGATGAGGCCTTGCCAACGCCGTCGGATTCCCCCGCACCGGGGGCCCCGGACGATGCGCCGGAGGACCGGCCCCCCGTGGAGACCACGGAGACCCCGGTGGGCGTGCCGACCGACGGCGTGTTGGAGATGCTCCAACAGACGGCCACCAGAGTCGGCGAACTTCTGCCGCCCGAGAAAACGCCCCGCACGCCGCAAGGTGCCGACGACCGGCCCGCTGCCGCCGAGGGCGCCGAGACCGCCGGGGCAGCCGAGATCAGCACACCGGCGCCGATGGACACCGGGTCGGTTCCCAGGGGAGCAGACGAGCTTGAGTCCGCTGCCGCGTCCGAAGAGCGGGGCCGGCCCGCCACTGCCCATCGCATCGACCCGGCAGCGCTGTCCGGGTCGACAGCTTGGCAGGTCGGCGGCCAGCCGGTTCGCCCGCCGCACGTGCAACTGGCGAGGGCCGGCGTTCGGGAAGCGACCGAGGGCGCGGCAGACGCCGGTGCTTCGCAGGACGAGGCCATCGGTGACCAACTGAGCGACGGGACGTTCCAGCCGCTGCTCCAGGTCGATCGTTTCACCTGGCCTGCCGTCTGCTGCCGGCTGGGCGAGGCGGCGGGGGACGAGTTGGACCGGTTGGCCGACCGGCTGGTGGAAGGGATTGGCCGGGGAGAGAAGGTGGTGGCCATCGGCGGTTGCCGGCGCGGCGAGGGGGCCACCACGCTGTTGCTCTGCGTCGGGCGACGGCTGGCCGAGCGGGGCTTCAAGGTGGTCATGGCCGACGCCCATCTTGCCGACCCCCAGCTTGCCTGCCGGTTGGACCTCCTGCCGCAGTCCGGCTGGGAGGACGTGCTGGCCGGAGGGCTGCCCCTGGAGGAAGTGGTCATCGAATCGGCCGGCGACCGGCTGGCGGTGCTGCCCGTGCGCCAAACGTCTGCCGGCACCCACGGAGCAACCGAAGACGAGACACGTCTGGCCGAGAGCATCCGGACGCTGGCGGCCCATTACGACCTGGTCCTGCTCGACCCGGGTCCGCTGGAGGAGCTCAGCGTGGTCGGCGCGTCGCTGGCCCGCGGCATCGGCCGCCGGCTGGACGCGATCGCGCTGGTACACCACGGCGGCGTCACGCCCCCGGAAGACCTGGACGAGGTCAGGCGCTGGCTGGCGGCGACCGAGATCGTGCAGGTGGGCGTGATTGAGAACTTTGTTCGCGACTGAGCAGCAATGTACGAGTCCTATTGGCACCTGAAGCAGAAGCCCTTCGAGAACAGTGCCGACCCGCGTTTCTACTGGCCGGGCGAGTCGCACCAGGCGGCACTGCTGAAGCTGCGCTATGCCATCGAGAACCGGCGCGGCGGGGCGCTGTTGGCGGGCGGCAGCGGGACGGGCAAGACGTTGCTGGCGGGCATGCTGCGGCAGATGTTGGGCGAACAGTTTACCCCCTTTGTGCATCTGGTGTTTCCCCAGATGTCCACCGCCGAGCTGCTGGCCTACCTGGCCGAGGAGCTGGACGGTTCCGGGGGTGCTTCTGCCGGCTGCGAAACTCAGAAAAGCGTCCGGCGGATCGAGCACTTCCTGGCCGACAACGCCGAACAGGGGCGGCACGCCGTGGTGGCCGTCGACGAAGCCCACCTCGTCGATAACACCCGGACCTTCGAGGCCATGCGGCTGGTGCTGAACTTCCAGCCGTCGGGCTGGCCGGGGCTGACGCTGCTGATGGTGGGCCAGCCCGGGCTGCTGCCCACCTTGGAGCGGATGCCCCAATTGGACGAACGCCTGGCGGTAAAATGTCTGATCCGCCGGTTCACCGAGCAGGAGACGGCCGACTACGTGGCCCACCGGCTGAAGGTAGCCGGGGCCACGCAGCCGATCTTCGAGCCCGACTCGCTGCCCGTGCTCTACCGTCTCACCCACGGTGTCGCCCGGCAGATCAACCGGCTGTGCGACTTGGCGCTGCTGATCGGCTTTGCCGAAGAGCGCCGCACGATCGACGCCGCCCAGCTCGAGGCCGTCTGCCACGAGCTGGTGGCCGTGGTGCCGGAGTAGCTCGGCCAGGCCCTGGCCGTCATCCCCACCAGCACCTCGTGGTCACCCTGAGGTCAGACTACCCACCCGCGCGTAGTGGCGTGATTGACTGCAACGGGGCCCCAACCGGCACTCCGGCTGTCCCGGCCACGTGCGAATGCTATCGCAATCCCGAGGCAAAACCAACAAACAGGCGAAATGCCCCCGTTTTCCCGATTTTTGTCAGGGGAGCCTGTAACCTAGGGCGGCCAAAGCGCATCAAGAACACAAGTATTACAGCAAGACCGCATCGCCAGAGATGCTTGAAAACCGGGACAGGAGGATTCAGACCATGAGATATCGGTTTCGGAAAAGCTGGATGGAGATCACCGCCGTCAGCCTGCTGGGTGTGGGGGGGCTCCTGATCGCCTGTAGATTGACGCCCGGCTGTCCGCTCGCGCGGGCGACGGACGGCAAGTCGTCGGCAAGTGCCAACTCCACGGGAGAAGAGGGCACGTCTACCCATACCCGGACGCCACGGGAAGTCGAGCACGCCGACGCGGCCAGTTTCGAGCGCCAGGTCCTCAGATCGGAGGTTCCGGTTCTGGTCGATTTCTACGCCGACTGGTGCGTTCCGTGCCGGACGCTGGCACCGACGCTGGAGGAGTTGGCCCGGGAGATGCCCGACGCCAAGATCGTGAAGGTCAACGTGGATCAAAGTCCGCAGTTGGCCGCCCGGTATCGGGTCAGCTCCATTCCCAGCCTGTTGGTCTTCAACAGCGGCGAGGTAACCGCTGAGCACGTCGGGGTGGCGAGCAAGGATCGGCTCAAGGCGCTGCTCGAGCGCTAACAACGGGATTCGAGGGCAGGCGGATGGCCCCGACCTGTTGTCGGGGTGCCGCTTGCACGGGAGGTGCTACGGGGGCGCGAAGGGACAACTTCGTATCTTGAGAGATAGCCCCGCCCGGAAGGGCGGGGTTGGGCGTGTCGGCATTCCAGAAACCCCGCCCTGCCGGGCGGGGCTATCAGCAAATGCAAGAAACGGGAACTTGTTCTTGGACAAGTCTTTAGGGCACGGCCGACGTGCCCCTGGCGGCCGCGCCGCCCAGACAGGCAAGCTGGCTGGGCCACCGTGGGCTAACTGCAACGGCCTCTGCATACTGTGCGGGCTGCCGGCTGCGTGCTAGAATCGGACGCATGGCTCTGGCGCCTCAGCCTGCCGATGTCCACCTCCGCCGGCTGTTGTTCGGCTCGGCCCTGGTGGCGATCTTCTGCGCGGCGGCTCTGCTGGCCACCTCGCCCGGGCTGCCGATGGTCTGGGACGAGGGCGACGCCATCCTGCGGGCTGAAAAGATCCCGCAGGATTGGCAATACACGACCCAGCGCGAAGGACACCCGGCGTTTTACGGGATTCTGATCGCCGTCGGGCAAGGGATCTCAAGCGGGTGGCTTTCGCCGCTTAGTGCGGCGCGGTTGGGGCCGATGATGCTGTTTGCCCTGGCGGCCGGGGCGATGTTCTACCGGATGTGGCGGGAGTATTCGGCCGCGGCGGCAGTCGGTGCCGTGGGCGCGCTGATGTTGCTGCCGCGGATGTTCGCCCATGCGCATTTTGCCTCGCTGGACGGGCCGCTGACGAGTTGTTGGATCCTGGCCTGGGCCACGTTCGCACCGGCGAGCCGCAGGGGTTGTTCCCTTTCCGCCGGGCGGGACGAAGGGAGGAGAGAGAGGAGAGAAGAGAGAAGAGGGAGGAGCGAGGAGCGGGGGAGCGGAGCCCTGAGGCGCTACTTCGCTCCTCCCTCTTCTCTCTTCGCTCGTCCCTGTTGGCTCTGGGGAATCGCGCTGGGGATGACGCTCAGTTGCAAGGCCACCGGCTGGATCGCGCCGCTGCCCTTTCTGGCCTGGGCACTGGTGTATCGGGACCGCGCGGCCGGCAGGACCCTGGCCGTCGGGCTGCCGGTGGCGGTGTTGGCCTTCTTCGTGCTCAATCCGCCGCTGTGGCACGATCCGCTCCACGGCTGGGTGGAGTTCTTCGATCTGAACCTGCACCGGGCCGCCCGGTTGAAGTTGAACATACCCGTCCGATTTCTGGGCGAAAGTCACCACTTGGGCAATCCTCTGCCCTGGTACAACACGCTGCTGTGGACCGCCGTGACCGTCCCGGTCGGCACGCTGTCGCTGGCCGTGATCGGCACGGTAACCGTGGTCTGGCGATGCCGGGCGGAGCGGATGGGAATCCTGCTGGCGGCCAACTGGCTGGTGCTGGTGATCGTCCGAGCACTGCCGATGGTGCCGCCGCACGACGGCGTGCGGTTGTTCCTGCCGAGTTTTGCCTTCCTGGCCGCCCTGGCCGGTGTGGGTGGTCACGAGGTGGTCTCCTGGGTGACCCGAAGAAGGCCGAATGACGCCCGGGCGAGGCGGTTTGCGGTGGCCGCGCTGGGGTTGATTTACGCCGGCAGCGCCAGCAGTTTGTTCTGGTACGCCCCGCAGTGGCTCTCGTACTACAACCTGCTGATCGGCGGCCTGCCCGGTGCAACGGTGGCAGGCATGGAACCGACCTATTACTGGGACGGCCTGGATCAATCTGTACTCGACTGGTTGGACAAAAACACCGAAGAAGACGAGAAGATTCTCTTCCAGACCGCCTTGCTGGAAAACCTGCGTTTGATGCAGCGGTGGGAGAGGCTCCGCCGTACGGTGCTGTTCGAGGCGATCGACGATAGGGGCGAGTCTGTCTGGTACCTGCTGCGGTATCCTCCCCAGCGCGTCATGGTCGTGGATTCCCTGCCCGAGTTTCGCTGGTACGTGCTGCAACATCGCCCCGGTCCCTGGCCGTGGCACCCGATCGATCCCTGGCTGATCGAGCACGCCCGGCCGGCCCACCGCAAGACGATCCGCCCCCCTGCGCTGCGCGACGTCCTGCGAGGCTGGGGAGTCGATGTACCCCGGCCCTGGCGGCTCGACGTGCCGCTGGTGGAGGTCTATGATTACCGGCAGTATCTACGGGCCCGCAGCGCGACCGGCGGGCGTGATATCGGGCCGGAAAACTCGCCCCCAAGATCATGGCACGCGGTAACGGGCGACCTGTCGCCGACGTGCCGTCGGCGGCTATTGATGCTCAGAATACCAATGTCGTAGACGTTCCCTGGTTCCCAAGCTCCAGCTTGGGAACCAAGTGACGGCGGGAGACGGCCGGGCAGGAGCAGTTCCCAAGCTGGAGCTTGGGAACCAGACGAGCTTGGGAACCAGACGAGCTTGGGGACCAGATGAACACTACTTTCCTGAGTGTCAATAAGCCAGGCACGGGAAGTTATTCCTTGACAATCGCCAAAGCGGTTTCCCGACGATGAATGATTCCACGGCTTACCTCTCCCCCCGGGTCGATGCGTGGGCGGTGTTGTTTGCGCTGGTGCTTCCGACGGTGCTGACGTTAGTTTACCTTGTGCTATTGGCCGATTGCGCAACCGAGATAGGGCGGATTGCATATGGTGCGGGCAAGGTCGTCCAGTTTGGGTTCCCGCTGGTCTGGGTGCTGGCCGTCCAGCGCCGGCGTCTTCGCTTACAGCCTCCGGGCGCGCGGGGGCTGCTGGAAGGCATCGGGTTTGGGATGTTGGTGCTGGCGGGGATGCTGCTGATATACTATCTGTGGCTGGAGCCCGACGGCCTTCTGGAGCCCGCAGGCGCGGAGGTCCGCGACGTGCTGAGGCGTTTCGGCATGGACACGCCGATGAGGTTCCTGGGGCTGGGCGTGTTCATTTCCCTGTTGCACTCGCTGCTGGAGGAGTACTATTGGCGGTGGTTCGTATTCGGCGAGCTGCGGCGGTTGGCTTCGTTGTGGCCGGCGATCCTGATCTCGAGCTTGGGGTTCATGGCGCACCACGTGCTCCTGTTGGGGAAGTACTTCGACGGGCTCTCGCCTGCGACCGTGCTGTTTTCTCTTGCGGTGGCGGTGGGCGGGGCGGTTTGGGCCTGGGTCTATCACCGCAGCGACTCGCTGCTGGGCCCCTGGTTGAGCCACTTGCTTATCGACGCGGGGATCTTCCTGG
>CAZUAM010000204.1:0-10668 GCA_964618095.1 uncultured Planctomycetaceae bacterium
TCACCCCAAGCAGACACGAAACGGCCACCACGGACGAAAGGAGTCTCGATCTCAGCGACGGGGCCGTCATCTGGACCATTGCCTGATCCTTTTTGCTTGAGGTCACAATTTCGGCTGCGGGCCGACGGCCCGCAAAACGGACCGGGAGTCTACGCCAAGCCCAGCCGATGCCGCAATCCCAGTTTCCCCCGCCCCGGCGGCGGCTCCTGCCCACCGAACTGGGCCGCTGCCAACCCGAACCGAGCCGACTGCCTCCCCCCGAATTTGTCTCGGCAACCGGCCAGGGTACCATCGGTAGACGATCACCGGCTGTTGATTCGGCCTTCGCGTGGCCGGGTCGGGAAACTCGGCCACGGGCCGGGCAGCCGATTCGATCAGCCAGCGCAACGTCCGGCTGCGGCCGCTCTCGTAACCCACCTCCCGACCCTCCAACACCAGGTACGCCAAGTCCGGATCGCTCAGCGCCGCCCGGGCCGATTCGTACCCGTAGGTCTCCCGGCCCGAGTACAGGCCGGTCCAACCCTGCGTATCGAGCACCGTGCCGTGCAGATCGCTCTCTCGGGCCAGCCACTCCGCCGCCGCACGATGCCCCAGCCGGCTGTGGTGCAGCCGCACAAGCGTCTGCGGAAGGCAGGCGATCCCTGCCACCGCGACCATGGCCCAGGCAATCCCCGGATACCTGGCGGTCTCTCGCTCGTCGCTGGAGCGGCATCGCGTCCAACGGCCCACCTCCAGGGCTCCGTATCCGGCCGAGCCCAGCCCGGCCACCACCAACACCAGCAGGTGCCTGGGCGCCAGATAGCCTTCGGCCGCACTGAACCGGACCGCCGCCAACGAGAATAGCAGGAAGAAGATCTGCACGAACCGATCGCCGGCGCTCGCCCGCCCCATCGGTGGACAGCCCTGTGGGCACCCCCTTGGGCCGCGGCCCAGACGCCAGGCACCCCACAGCGCCAACGCCCCAATCCAGTAGCCCCACGCGTCGGCCAGCTTCCTGCCGAACCGGACGACCGCTGCCGCGTAGCCTCGCTGCCGCAGGCTGATGCTCGGTTCCTTCACGGCCAACGACATCGGCTCTCCGCCGGGCAGCCGCCAGCTCTTAGTGACGCCCGCCCCAGGCAGCCGCGGAGCCTCCGCTTCCACTTGATGCCGGCCCAGGATTCGACCCACCGCGGCCCGAGGTGTCGCCGCCCCGGCGGCAGTCAGATACGGTGCCCACACCAGGGCCAGCCCCAGCAGGAAGCACGCGGCCCCCGCCGCCAGGTTTCCCCACGCCTCTCGCCGGTCGGGCAGCACCTGAAACACCGCCAATGTCATGCCCAACGCTGCCCCCAACATCAGCACCTCCGCCCTCGCCAACGACGCCACGGCAGTAGCACCACCGGCCACCAACAGCCAAAGCGGCGGCCAAGCCCGCCCGCTAAACGCTTCCGCCCGCCTTCCCCCTTCCGCCTTCCGCCTTTCGATATACTCCACCATCGCCCAGAAGGCAATGCAGAAGAACAGCAGGTGCAGGCTGTCGCTCATCCCGTCGGCCCCCAACCGGGAGACCTCCGGCAGCAGGCAGAAGAAAAACGACCCGGCCGCGGCAGCCGCACCGCCCACCAGCCGTACCAGCAGAAAGTAGAGCGGGACCACGGCCAGCACCAGCGGGATCGCCGCGGCCAACTGCGCGCTTGTCGCCCAGGCCGAAGGAAACTCCCCCATCGTCCGCTGCAAACCCCCGTGCACCACCCAAACCCACGCCGGAAACAGCGGCTGCTCGCAATGTGTCCGCACCGCCGACAGCAATCCCTGCTGGTCGATCGACCGGGCAATGCCCACAAACCGGACCGCGTCCAGCCCCGTCGTCGTCGCCCGGAGGATCACCACCCCCTGCACCAGACAAGACAGGCACAGCAGGCCGCCGACGATCACAAGCTGGCGTTTGCGGTTCATTGCCGGCAATTCGCAGTCGGAGGGGTCATCACACTTCAGACGAGTTGGGCCGCGGCGTATATCCCCGCGCCGGCCCGGATCGGGACAAACCGGGCCGCTCGCCAACTCCTACAGCCTGCCGGCCCGTGCCGTGCAGTCCGTCGCGCGGAAGAGTATCCCTCCGGCCGCAACGGGTCAATCCGAGCTTGCCCGCCGGGCGCTGTAGACCGCCAATCGAACGAAGTCTGAGAAGTTTGCAGTCTCTGGGGTAACTGGGGCGATGAGGACAAATAGGCGCGCCCCAGTGTCTCCGGCGGGTGGTCCGAGACGCCGACCCCCAAATAGACTCGCGCCCACGGAAATGCCGAAGTCTCAAAGGGAAGCCGTACGCTTCTTCTCCCCCCGCGGGCGGGGCGATCTCGTGCCGGCTCCCCGCAGAATTCCGTCTTGCGCCAAATCCACACGTAGGCTATGATTACCCACCCGAGGGACCACCGTGTCTCTGCGATCTTCCATGCAGTTTCGCCGAAGTGGACAACGCGACGACCGCCGCCGCCGGCTCTTGGCCGAAGAGTCCTGCGGCCTGCTCGGGGCCGCCGGCTCGCGTGCCGCCTCCTCGGCCGCCGGCCTGACCACCGAGCGAAGGTCCCAAAACTATGGAGACGCCGCCTTCATGGACCAGACACTGCGACTGATCGACCTGATCCCCCGGCGGCTGATCACCTTTGGGTTGCTGCTGTTGGCCGGGCTGGCCGTGGTGGTGGGCCTGGAAGCCCTTTACGCCTGGACCTCCACCCCCGGGCTCCACCAGATCACCACCGACGGCTCCATCGCCGCCTTCGACCTCGACGGCGAAGGTAGCCTCGCCGTCTGGTTCTCCTCGACGGTTCTCATGCTGGCCAGCTTGGTCGCCGTGCTGATCTACACCATCCGCCGCCACAAGACCGACGACTACCGGGGGTATTACCGCGTCTGGCTCTGGGCGGCGGCGTGCTGGCTGGTGATGAGCATCGACGAGACCTCCAGTCTGCACGAGGGCTTCATGGGAATGATGGCCCACGTGACCGGTACGAAGATCTACGGCGACGGTTCGATCTGGTGGGTGGTACCCTATCTCTTTCTGCTCGGCGCGGTCGGCTCGCGGCTGCTGGTCGATATGCGGACCTGCCGGCTTTCCAGCGCGGCCCTGCTGACCACCGCCGCCTGCTATGCCCTGGCGGTCGCAACCCAGGTCGCCGGCGACGGCCTGACCCGCGCGGTGATGCTCGAAGAAGGCGCCGAGATGGTCGGCAACGTGTTTCTCTTGCTGGCCATGGGACTGCACGCCCGCTACGTGATCCTCGACGCCGAAGGCCTCCTGCCGGCCCGCCAGCCGAAATCGGACGAACTGGAAAACCAGCAGCTCGAGGAGGAATCCTCCTCGGCCGCCCACGATTGGGTGGCGGTCGATCCTCCCCACGCCACGCCCCGGCCGGTCTTGACGCGCCGCGCCCGCACCACCGAGCCCGAACCGGAACCGGCCCCCAGCCCCGTCCGCCGGAAACTCACCAAGCAAGAGAAAAAGGCCCTCCGCAAACGGCTGATGCAAGAACGCCTCAAGCGCGAACGCGAACAGCACGGCCGCTGGCAGTAAGAGCCTATCCAAAAACCCCTCACCCCCGGCCCCTCTCCCCGCAAGCGGGGCGAGGGGAGGAGCTTTCTGGATAGGCAGTAAATCACTCTGCGCGTTTCCCCTTGGCCTCCCCGACGTTCCGTCGGCCGCCGAACCGGCTGGGCCTCCGGCACCTCTTGATCATACATCCTTCATCGTTCATCATTCATCATTATGCCCATCCGCACCCGCTTCGCCCCCAGTCCCACCGGCTATCTCCATATCGGCGGGGTCCGCACGGCCCTGTTCTGCTGGCTCTTCGCCCGCAAGAACCAAGGCAAGTTCATCCTCCGGATCGACGACACCGACCGCCAGCGGAACGTCCAGGAGGCCCTCCAGCCGATCCTCGACGGGCTCCGCTGGCTGGGAATCGACTGGGACGAAGGACCCGACGTCGGCGGACCCTACGCCCCGTACTACCAGTCGCAACGGGCCGATCGCCACCGGGCCGCGGCCCAAAAACTGCTGGCCGCCGGGGCGGCCTACTATGACTACGCCACCACCGACGAACTCCAGGCCGAACGTGACGCCGCCCTGGGCGAAAAACGCCCGTTCGTCTACAGCCGCCGCTTCATGGCCCAGACGCCCCAGGATCGCGACCGGTTCGAGGCCCAGGGCCGCCAGGCCGTCGTCCGGCTGAAAATGCCCCGCGAAGGCACGCTGGTGATCGACGACCTGGTCCGCGGCCGCGTCGAATTCCAGTGGGCCCGCGAGCAGGACCACGTCATCCAGCGGGCCGACGGCTCCTGCCTCTACCACCTGGCCAGCGCCGTTGACGACCACGATCTCGAGATCACCCACGTGATCCGCGCCGAAGAGCACCTCTCGAACACGCCCCGCCAGGTATTCATCGCCCGGTCGCTCGGCTACCCGCTGCCCGACTACGCCCATATGCCCTACGTCGCCGAGCCGGGCAGCAAGACGAAGCTCAGCAAGCGGAAGCTGGCCAAGTATCTCAAGAACCGCGACTTCGCCCGGCGCGTCGAGCACGGACGGAAGATCGCCGAGGCCCTCGGCCTCGAGACCACGCCCGAAGCGTTTAACCCCGTGATTGTAGATTTCTACCGCCAGGTCGGCTACCTGCCCGAGGCGATACTGAACTACCTGGCGCTGTTGGGCTGGTCGTTGGACGACAGCGCCGAGCACTTCACCCGGCAACAACTCATCGACAACTTTTCCCTCGACAGGATCAACAAGGCCCCGGCCGGCTTCGACCCCCGAAAGCTCTGGGCCTTCCAGGACCACCACATGCAGCAGTTGCCCGTTGGTGAGAAGCTGCCCCTGGTCCTGCCCTACTTGCAGAAAGCCCGCCTGGTGGCCGACCCCGCGCCCGACGACGCGAAAACAAAGCTCGCCCAGATCCTCGCAGCGGCCGGTGACCGCATCAAGGTATCCGGCGACATCGTCGACTACCCCGAACTGTTCCTGCCCGACGACCAATTTCCCTACGACGAAAAAGCATTCGACAAGCGTATCCGCAAGGCCGACGCCGCCGACCTCTTGCGCAAGTTCCGCGACCGCCTGGCCACGGCCGAACCCTTCCAGGCCGCAGCCTTCGAACAACTGATGCACCGCTTCGTCGAGTCCGAACAAATCAAGCTCAACCAGATCATCCACGCCGTCCGCGTCGCGGTGACCGGCAAGATGATCGGCTTCGGCCTCTTCGACACCCTCGCCATCCTCGGCCGCCAAAGCTGCCTGGCCCGGATCGACCGGGCATTGGGGCAGCTATGACTCGGATCTCGGTGGTAGGACTGCTTGCCGGAGGTGTATAATAGGGCATAACCACGTCTCAATCCGCGACGCCTCGGAGAACGCGATGGACGAGAATCAGCTCCTTAAGCGCATTACCGTCAACCCGAAGATCTTCGGTGGCAAGCCCATCATCCGCGGCCGCCGGCTGGCGGTGGAGCACGTGCTGGGCATGCTGGCCGCGGGCGACACGGCCGAAACCATCCTCGAAGGGTATGCCTGGCTCGAGCCCGAAGACGTTCAGGCCTGTCTGGTGTATGCCCGGCGTCACGTCGGCCACGAACGGATTGAGCCGCTGACGATTGAGACCAGCACATGAGAGTTCTGCTGGACACCTGTGTTTGGGGGAAGGCGTGTGCCGAACTGAGGGCCGCAGGCCACGACGTTGTCTGGGCAGGCGACTGGCCCGAAGATCCGGGTGATGAGGAGATCCTCGCCAGGGCTCATGCGGAGGAACGCATTCTCGTAACGTTGGACAAAGATTTCGGCGAGATGGCCGTCGTGCACGGGAAGCCACACAGTGGTATCCTCCGTTTGGTCAATATCGCCGCCCGCCGCCAAGCGGCAGTCTGCCTCCACGTGCTCAGCATCCACGGCGAGGTACTACTATCGGGGGCGATCATCACGGCGGATCCGGGCCGTTTACGTCTCCGGCCTCCGGACGGTGAGGAGGAGCATGTTGACGTCTGACAAAGAACCCACGATACAAACCTACGGATTCTCCCTCGTTTTGACTCCTGCTGAGATCGCCGCCGCCGACTGCGATCGCCTACACGAAGCAGGTTGCGACGACGGGACGGTGGTAACGCGAGACGGTGTGACACATATCGCGTTCGACCGCGAAGCAGAATCCCTGGAGGAAGCCATTCGATCGGCGACGGCCCAGGTGAGGCTCGCTGGCTTTGACATCGCCCGCGTCGAGATGGATACGATGGTCTGAAAGGAGTCGGCGGCGGCCGACCCGGCCGGTCTTGCGTTCGGGGAGTCCCCGTTGACTGCCGGCCGAATTCCGCCAGAATGGTGTCAGTAGGCAAGCCCGTGAAAGACGCGCAGTCTGGGGCCTAGCTTCGCTCGAGCCCTGCTACCCGTCGCATACGGGGGAGGATCGACCATGAGCGACAAAGGCAGAGTATTCATTGGACACGCCAGATCGCCGGTATGGAAAGACCTTAGGGACTTTCTCCAGAATAGTCTTGGTCTAGCATGGGATGAATTTAACCGCGAGCCCACGGCGGGATTATCCACAAAGGAGCGCCTTCAGGAGATGCTCGACAACGCCTGTTTGGCGTTTCTGGTCATGACGGCCGAGGAGACTGGTACCGACGGGATGACCCGTGCTCGTGACAACGTCATACATGAAGTTGGCCTCTTTCAAGGGCGCCTGGGCTTCAAGCGGGCAATAGTACTGCTTGAGGAGGGTTGTTCTGAGTTTTCGAATATTGAGGGTCTAACCCAGATTCGCTTCCCGAAAGACAACATCACCGCCAAGTTCGAGGAGATCCGTCGCGTACTGGAGCGCGAACAGATACCAGGGCCTGGTGAATACCACACGGGAAGTACAAGGGAAAAGGCCGCCTCTAACACAGGGCTCGAGGAGCAACTGAGAGGAGAACTCACCAGCCAGGAAGCCTGCTACTTGATGACACTGACCAGGCCTCGCAACCGGCATGCGATTGGGATCGACTACTTCGACGAGTTCCCCACCCGGGACGGTGAGCGGTATCAATCCATGCTAGAGAAGTTTGCGGAAAAGCGACTGATGAGAATCGGTAGCGGCGCCTATTTGCTAACTGAATCGGGATATGAGACTGCGGACAAGCTTTGGCGGGTTTGTATCCTCAGGGAACTGGAGGTGCAGCAAGAAGGCCAGTGGCACTACGTGGAAACCGAGGCATTGGCGACGGCTGTACACCTGACCGACGGAGAAAGTGAGGCAATTGAACTGCAACGTCACCTGAGGACGCTGGGTGAGCAAAATCTTGCCGAATTGGCCTCTGGCGACGCGGGAATTGTAGCTGCTCGCATCACGCCGGACGGTCGCGCACACCTTCGACCGTACTTACAGATCGACTTTTCGCACTTGGATTGAGCATAGAGAGAAGAAAGCCGCGCACATGACCACGGACGAACCATCCCGTCCTCTGGACTTCATCCGCGAGATCGTTGCCGAGGATCTGAAGACCGGCAAATGGGACGGCCGGGTGCATACCCGGTTTCCGCCGGAGCCGAACGGGTATCTGCACATCGGCCATGCCAAGTCGATCTGTCTGAACTTCGGCATCGCCCGGCAGTTCGGCGGGAAGTGCAACCTGCGGTTCGACGACACCAACCCGACCAAAGAGGAGCAGGAGTACATCGACTCGATCAAGGAGGACCTCGCCTGGTTGGGCTGGGACTGGGAAGACCGCGAATACTACGCCTCCGACTATTTCGAACAGTTCTACCAGTGGGCCCTCCAGTTGATCGAGGCGGGCAAGGCGTACGTCTGCGACCTGACCGCCGAGCGGACTCGGGAGTACCGCGGCACCCTGACCGAGCCGGGCAAGGACAGCCCCTATCGCAGCCGCACGGTCGAAGAGAACCTGGACCTGTTCGAGCGGATGAAGGCCGGCGAGTTTCCCGACGGCTCGCGGACCCTGCGGGCGAAGATCGACATGGCCCATCCCAACCTCAACATGCGCGACCCGGTGATGTACCGCATCCTCCACGCGCGGCATCCCCACACCGGCGACGATTGGTGCATCTATCCGATGTACGACTGGGCCCACGGCCTCGAGGATTCCATCGAGCGGATCACCCACTCGATCTGCACACTGGAGTTCGAGAACCATCGCCCCTTGTACGACTGGTTCCTCGACGCGCTGGGCGTCTACCACCCCCAGCAGATCGAGTTCGCCCGGCTCAACCTGACCTACACCGTGATGAGCAAGCGGAAGCTCCTTGGGCTGGTCCGCGAGGGGCACGTCGCCGGGTGGGACGACCCCCGGATGCCCACCATCTCCGGACTGCGGCGCCGCGGCTACACGCCCGAGTCGATCCGCAGCTTCTGCGATCGCATCGGCGTGGCCAAGTTCAACAGCGTGATCAGCATCGGGCTGCTGGAGCACTGCCTTCGGGAAGATCTGAACAAGCGGGCACCGCGTGTGATGGGTGTGCTGCGCCCGCTGCGGGTGGTCATCGACAACTACCCGGAAGACCGGGTCGAACAGCTCGACGCCGTCAACAATCCCGAAGACGCCGAGATGGGAACCCGCCAAGTTCCTTTCTCGCGCGTGCTGTACATCGAGCGGGAGGACTTCCGCGAAGATCCGCCGAAGAAGTATCACCGCCTGGCCCCCGGCCGCGAGGTGCGGCTGCGATACGCCTACATCGTCAAGTGTGTCGACGTGGTCAAGGATCCCCAGACCGGCGAGGTGACCGAGCTGCACTGCACCTATGATCCCGAGACCAAGAGTGGTTCCGCCCGGAGCACCCGCAAGGTCAAGGGAACGATCCACTGGGTCTCGGCCGCCCACGCCGTTGCGGCCGAAGTGCGGCTCTACGATCACCTCTTCACCAAGGAAGATCCGGAGGTGGTCGAGGAGGGCTCCGACCTGACGGCCAATCTCAGTCCCCGGTCGTTAGAGATCTTGACCGGCTGCCGCGTCGAACCCGGCCTGGCACGGGCAGCACCGGGAAGCCGATACCAGCTCGAGCGACAGGGCTATTTCTGCGTCGATCCCCAGTCCTCCGCGGGAGCACTCGTGCTGAATCGGACCGTCTCGCTGCGCGATTCCTGGGCCAAGATCGAGAAGGCCCAGCGGCGGGAACAACAACGGCACAAGCCGTAAGAAAAACGCCGGGTCTTGCCGAAACCGACAACCTGCCTTACGCCTCCCGAAGCCGCATCACCAGCCCCAGTAACCGTACGAGACCGGAGGACTCGTGTAGAGGGATCGGGGATGGGGGTTGTAGCGGCTGCGGGAATGCTTCGCCTGGACCCTTCTGAGCGCTTGCAGAAAGGGACTCGACTGATAACCGGACCCCTGGTATCGGGAAGAATAGCCGTATCCGTACTGCTGCCCGTAGGGGCTATAACTGCCGTAACGGCTGTAAGGGCCGTAGCCGGTGCGACCATGGCCGCCACCGTAGCCACGATACTGGTGTCCGGCGAAGGCCGTGCTGGCCGCAAGGCCGACGACTGCAAGAACTGGCAGGGTCAGTGCTAGGCGTCGCATAGTGATCTCCTTTTCCGTCTGGGGGGAAGCAAGACGATCCCGTCCCGCCGTGGCGAAACGGCCTCTCTCCGCCGGATCCTCCCAAACATGCACTTTCCGGACCGGAAGGACCTGGCAATCCGTAACATGTTGGGAAACAACAACTTAAGTTGATTGTCTAATCCGAAAGGACACACAGTCGCCTGGATCTGTAGTCAACACGACTACGCGGCCGTGTCGATTCAGCGACAGTCCGGAGGCCGTAGAACGTGGACAACATCGACTGACCAACGTCCGGCGGCCCAAATTTCCTGCCCCCTCGGCCATCCCCGGCGAGAGGGCGCGTCCCGGCAGGCGGGGGTCTTGAGGTTGATTCGTCACAATCGGGTCGGTAGAACTCCGCACGCGGCGCGGTCCCCGTCACGGCTCGTTCCTGAAGGAGGCGAATTGATGAAGCGGCTATTGATATGCGTGGTCCTGCTGGCCGCGGCGCTAATGGTTGCCGGATGTCAACCGTGAGGAGCGCCCAAGCGGGGTGGGCCCGCGGCGGGTCCCCAACAGAAGACTCCTCAGCAAACTCCGGCGAAGACTCCGCCGAAGACTCCACTGAAAACTCCGCCCGTCCCCGGCAACCCGGTGAACCCGCCTACCTACAGTCTGTAGAAACGCGGCATGACCCGTCCACTCCCCGCCTCCGCAGCGCGGGCGCAAAAGACGACGTGGTTACTCCTTCGGCAGAATCCGCAAGACGCACAGCCTCCTTGCCGGCAGCGTAAACGAGATGCGGGTTCTCCGGCCGACGACCGAGAAGAATCTGGGCCTGACGGTCGAGTCGGTAGCTTTCTGAAGAAGCTCGAAGGAGTAGCGGCCGGGCGAAAGCAGGTAGAGTTCCGCCGACATCGCCCGCTCCTCCCGGCCGAAGTGAAACAGCTCGGCGCGGAAGCGGTCGCGGCCGCTGGCCGTGACCAGGGCCGCGATCTCCCGCGGTGGCGTCAGCCAGCGGACCGCATTCAGGGGGAAGTAGCCGCAATCGCCGGGGTCGCCCGTGGCAGCCGAGTAAAGCAGCGAAGGATTGGGCGTCTTGATCGACGGCAAGGCCTTTAGGCGAGCGGCGGGAATTAAATTACCGCCGAGCGTAGCTTCTGCGGCTTG
>CAZUAM010000205.1:0-10644 GCA_964618095.1 uncultured Planctomycetaceae bacterium
CGTCCGTTGGTTCGACTTTGTCCCCGACTGGAGGGCTCCGCTCCGCCCCGAAGCCCGCCCTGAAGGCCCTCCCGAAGTCGGCCCTGAAGGACCCCCCGAAGCCGGCCTGGAAAAACGGCTCGAAGAGATGAACCGGCAAATCGAGCGGCTCCACAAGTCGATCGAGGAACTGCGGGAGAGGCGTCCCCGACCCAAGAAGGCTCCCGAGGCGAATCCCGATAAGGTGTAACCACCCGCCACAGTTCCCCACTGTGGCTCCCGGTTGGGGCGGTTCCGGCGTGCCGGGACCGCCCCTGTTTTCTGCCCGGGCGTGCGCTGCATTGCAGACCCGGAAAAGCTTGTTTTCGCTGCAAACCTTCAGTGTGACGGCACCGTCAGAATTGCAAATTGAGAATTGAAAAATGCAAATTGCAAAACGATCCTTCACATCAGACAATTTGACGTTTTCAATCTGCAATTCTCAATTTGCAGTGTGACACCCGGTTTTGCTTGGCTGCGGCTCTGCTGCCCTACGCGCCGTCGAGCACATCGTGGTCGTCACCTCCTCGTCTGCCGAAAATAGTAGACGCCCTTCTTGTTCGAGGTGACCACGTCCAGCAGCCCGTCGCCGTTCAGGTCGGCCACCTCGAACTGCGTGCCCACGCCGCTGTCGTCGTCGATCAGATGCTTGGTCCAGACGGGGCGGCCATTCTTACGGTCCAGCTCATACCAGACCACCAGCGCCGGGTCGCCCGAGCCCGGGTCCCCACCCATATGGGCCCACCAACGCTTGCCGGTGACGAAGTCGGGCAGGCCATCGCCGTTGATGTCCGCCGGGCACACGGCGTGCGTCTGCGAAAAGCTCTTGTCGATCTCGTGGGTCTTCCAGCCTTCGGACGTCTGCTCGTGCCACCAGATGCCGAAGCGATGGGCGCTGCTGCTCAGCACGTCGTTGTCGCCGTCACCGTCGAAATCGTAGACGATCATCTGGGCGGAATCTTCGCCGAGGTTGGCCTGGTGGAACGTCCACTCCGGGCGGTTCTTCTCCGCGGGGGCCTCCCACCAACCTTGCTTGATCACCACGTCTTTGCGGCCGTCGCCGCTTAAGTCGCCAACGCCCAGCCCGTGGGCGTACTTTCTGCTGCCCGGACAGTCGGCCACCGAAAACGTGCGAACCGGCCAGGGCGCACGGGGATCCTTTCCCGGCCGCGAGAAGGCCATCCGTCGCCGGGGACCGTCCGGCTGCTTCGGATCGGGAGACCAGCCGAAGACCAGCTCCCGGCGGCCGTCGCCGCTGAGATCAACCCAGGCCGGGCTTTCACCGTTGGTCACCGTCACGGCCACGTGCCGCTTCCAGGCACCGCCGGCCGGGCCCGGATTCTCAAACCACCAGGTCGGGCCGCCCGGCAAGCCGATCGTGATCACGTCGGTCCGCCCGTCGCGGTTGACGTCCTCGGCGAAGGTAAAGAACGCATCGCTGTACGCGCTCGGCTTGAAGGCGTTGGGCTTCTCCAGGATAGAGTGCATCTTCCAGTCGGGGGCGGCGTAGTAGACGCTGCCGGCGGCCACGTCGAGCTTGCGGTCGCCGTTGAAATCGCCCACCGCCACACCCTCGCTGCGAAACACCTTATCGAGCTGGGTCCTCTGGAATCCTACGCGGCTGGCCTCCTCCGCGGCCAGGCAGACGGCCGGCACAAGACCCAGAACCATCGCCACACACATACTGGTCACGAAACTCTTCATTGCGGGGTCCTCCAAGTAATCGTAACGGGGCAATGCTCCCGCTCGGGAACACTCACCACTCACCACTCTCCACTCTCCACTCACCACTTCCCCTCACGCTCCCGGCAAACAAGAAGGGCCGATCGGTTCGAACGACTTATAGGTCAGAATAAACTCCTGGTGGCCCAGCCGTTCGGAAGCGGTCGGCGCGCCGCCGGCGGTCGCAAGCACCAGGTCGACGATCTCGCCACCCACGTCGTCCAGCGTGGCGCGCCCGTCGAGGATGCGGCCGGCGTTTAGATCCATGTCGTTCGACAGGGCGCGGTAGGTATCCGGGTTGGCGCAGATCTTCACGACCGGCGAGACGGCCGAGCCGACGACCGTGCCGCGGCCGGTAGTAAACAGGATCAGGTGGGCGCCGCAGGCGATCAGCTCGCCGATCTCGGAGTTGTCGCAGATGTTGGGGAAGCCGAACCGCAGCTCGCCGTCGGAGACGACGTCCAACAGGTACAACCCGCCCCGCGGCGGGATATCTCCCGGCTTGAGCATCCCCGAGATCGGCGCACTGCCGCTCTTGCAGTAGGCCCCCAGCGACTTCTCCTCGATCGTGGTCAGGCCACCTTCGGCGTTGCCTGGGGCGAAGCTGCCGTGGCCCAGCGCGTCGTAGACGCGGGCGGCCTTGGCCACCGCCTGGACGATCTGCTCTCCGAGGTCTTCGGTCACGGCCCGCTCGGCCATGGCGTGCTCGCAGCCGATCAGCTCGCCGGTCTCCTCGAAGATGGCCGTGGCGCCCTGTTCGATCAGCCGGTCGAAGGCCCGGCCGACTGCCGGATTGGCCGTCAGTCCGCTGGTGGCGTCGGAGCCGCCGCAGACGGTGGCCACCACAAGTTCGTCGACGGCCATCTCGACGCGTGGGGTCGATTGTATTTGCCCGTGCGCGTCCGCCACCCAAGCCCGGCCCGCCTCGATCGTGGCGGCCGTCCCGCCCGACTCCTGGATCACCAGCGTCCGGGCCGGCCGCCCGGAGGCCTCGATGGCCCCAATCAGCCCGTGCCGATCAAACCCCTCGCAGCCGAGCGAGACCAGCAGGACCCCACCGACGTTCGGGTGCGTGCAGAGCCGCTTGATCACCCGCTCGGCGTAGGCGCTGGGAAAGCAGCCCGAAAAGCCGAGCAGGTGCACACCCCGGTCCCGCATCGGCAGCACAATCTCCCGGGCAACGTGGCGGGCGCACTCGACCAGGTACACCACCGCAATCACGTTGCGGATGCCCTTACGGCCGTCGGATCGGAGGAACCCCTGCATTGTGCTCACTATTTCCGATTTTCCTCCAGAAATGGATTACTCCCATCCAGCGTGTACGTGGGCAAGTAATCGCTCTTGAGGTTGTGCGTGTGAACGTAGTCGCCGGGGCGGACGTCGCAGGTGGCCGAGCCGATCGGGGAACCGTACTTTGTGATCTTCTCGCCTGTGGCGATACCGACCAGCGCCAGCTTGTGGCCGGTGGGCACGCGATCGGGCAGCGTGACCGGCCGGCCGTCGATCAGGACCGACTCGCCGGCCTCGATGGTGGTGGTGGCCACCGCCACGTTGTCCTTCGGGTCGAGCCGGAGCAGGCGGGGATCGGTGGGTTGTGATGGGCTGGTGTCGTTCATGTTTGATGGATCTCTTATTGCTAAGCCGCAAGCGGCTGTAGGCGGCTAGCCGTAGCCCAACTCGCGGAGTTCGTCCTCGTCCAGTCCGTGGTGATGGGCCAGCTCGTGCAGGACCGTGATCCGGATCTGCTCCCGGAGCCGATCCGTACCAACCCGGCCGTGGGCGTCTCGGGAGGCCGAGAGGATCCCCTCGCGGTAGATGGTGACTACGTCGGGCAGGGTGCCGGAATGTTGAATGCTTCGCTTGTTCAACGGAATCCCCGTGTACAGCCCGCAGAGCTGACGGCGGTGCCGCACATGCGTCTTGGCCATCACCTCCGCCGATGGGTGATCCTCGACGTGCAGCGGAACCCTTTCGATCAACTCGTGCACCATCGGCGGCAGTCGCTCCAAGACCCGGTCCAGTTGCTCGTCGAAACGGCGTCGCGTATCTGGATTCAATTCGGTTCCTCAGATTCCGGGGGTTGCCGACAACTCCTCGGATACCATCTTAGGCTGCCCACCCGAACAAGGGAACCGCCGGCGCCGGGCGGGGACGTTCCGAGCACCCACCATGGAGGGGTGCGCCCGGGCATTCGTAAGACTGGCAGTCTGGAGAGTAAACCACTAAAATCAGTGCCAAGCACGCAGAAGAACTTTTGGCAGGCGACCTCGGCTGCCCACAGCCGTTCGTGCCCTTCTGAACGCCAAACACGACCAAGGAGCTTCCATGAACGTCTCCGATCAGAAACTCACCCGACGCAGCGTACTTTGCCGCTGTGCCCAGGCGGCAACGTTTACGGCCGTCGCCTCGAACCTCCGGCCGCTGTTTGCCGCGTCCAAGTCGCGCTGGTTCAAGATCGGCGCCTGCGACTGGTCGCTGGGCAAAGGCAGCGACCTGGCCGCCTTCGACGTGGCCCGACAGATCGGGCTCGACGGCGTGCAGGTCAGCATGGGCACGGTCGAAAACGACATGCAGCTTCGCAAGCCCCAGATGCAAAAGGCGTATCTCAAGACCGCCAAGAAGACGGGCGTGGAAATCGCCTCGCTGGCCCTCGGCGAACTGAACCGGGTGCCGCTGAAGAGCGATCCCCGGGCAGCCGTCTGGCTGGCCGAGAGCATCGACGTCTGCAAGGCCCTGGGGCTCACCGTATCCATGCCCGCCTGCTTCGGACCCGGCGAGCTCGACATGAAAAACACCGAAGAGATCGACCACTTGGTCGAGGTCCTCAAGGACGTCGCACCGAAGGCGGAGAAGAAGAAGGTGATCATCGGGCTGGAGAACCGGCTCAGCGCGGAAGACAACATGAAGATCATCGAGCGGGTCGGGTCGCCGGCGGTCCAGGTCTACTACGACACCGGCAACTCGCATGACATGGGCCGCGACATCTACAAGGAGATCCGCACGCTGGGCAAGCTGATCTGCGAGTTCCACGCCAAGGACGGCCGGCACGTGCTCGGCGAGGGGCCGATCGACTTCCGCAGAGTCCGCAAGGCCATCGACGAGATCGAATACAGCGGCTGGATCGTGATCGAGGCCGCCCGGCCCCGCGGGGTGATCCCCGATTACACGGCCCACTGCAAGTTCCTCAAAGGCATCTTCCCGCGGCGGGCATGACTCGCCGCTATCCGTAGGGTGCGTGCGTGCACGCACGCAGAGTGTGGGGCAGACGTCTCACAGGTGAATACCGACACGTGGGTGCGAGCACCCTCCCTACAACTTCCATAGGGAGCCAACCATGAGAACCACACTACCCGCTGCCCTGCTGATCGTGATCGGTGGCGCTGTCGCGACACCGGCTGCCCAGACGCAGATCCGCGTCGTTCAGCGCCCGGACACCAGCCAAGCCAGCGAACTCTATGCCGGCAACCGCCCCCCGCTGCTGGCCAGCCCGCTGATCAAGCTGCCCGTGGGCAAGGTCAAACCCCAGGGCTGGCTCCTCAGGCAACTTCAACTGGAGGCCGAGGGGTTCACCGGGCACCTGCCCGAGCTGAGCCGGTTTCTCCGCGAGGAGGACAACGCCTGGCTGAGCCCGAAGGGAGAAGGCCACAGCGGCTGGGAAGAGGTCCCCTACTGGCTGAAGGGTTTCGGCGATTTGGGCTACCTGCTGGACGATAAGCGAATCATCAAGGAGGCCCGCAAGTGGATCGAGGCCGCCCTGGCCAGCCAGCGCGGGGACGGCTGGTTCGGGCCGCGCTCGAACCTCGTCAATGCCAGCCGCGGCTCGAAGAAGATCCCCGACGTCTGGCCCAACATGATCATGCTCAACGTGCTGCAATCGTACTACGAATACTCGGGCGACAAGCGGGTGCCGGAGCTGATGACCCGCTACTTCCGCTGGGAATCGAAAGTGCCGGAGGAGGACTTCCTGCCGCCCTTCTGGCAGCAACAGCGGGCCGGCGACAACATGCTGAGCGTCTATTGGCTCTACAACCGCACCGGTGACGAGCGGCTGCTCGAGCTGGCCACCAAGATCCAACGCAACATGGCCCCCTGGAGCAAGGAGGTGGCAAGCTGGCACGGAGTGAACATCTGCCAGTGCTTCCGCGCCCCGGGGACCTACTACATGCAGTCGAAAGACCCCGCGCATCTCAACGCCACCGAGTCGCGCTACGGGACCGTGATGGGGCTGTACGGCCAGGTGCCGGGCGGGATGTTCGGCGCCGACGAGAACTGCCGCCCGGGCTACAGCGGCCCCCGACAAGCCGCCGAAAGCTGCTCGATGGCCGAGATGATGCTTTCGGACGAGATCCTGCTGGGTGTGACCGGCGATCTGAAGTGGGCTGATCGCTGCGAGGAGGTGACCTTTAACTCCTGGCCCCCTTGCATGACCCCCGACCTGAAGGCCCTCCACTACCTCACTGCCCCCAACATGGTCCTTTGCGATCGGCACAACAAATCGCCGGGTGTGCAGAACGGCGGTCCGATGCTGCTGTACGACCCCCACCGGCACCGCTGCTGCCAGCACAACATCGCACACGGCTGGCCCAAGTTCACCGAGCACCTCTGGATGGCCACGCCGGGCGACGGCCTGGCCGCGGTATTGTATGCACCCTGTAAAGTCACCGCCAAGGTGGGCGACGGGACTGAAGTCACGATCCGCGAAGACACCCGCTATCCGTTCCATGAGACGATCACCCTGACGCTCTCCACGCCCAAGCCGGTCAGCTTCCCGCTCTACCTGCGAGTGCCGCGCTGGTGTGGCGCCGCCACGGTGGAGGTCAACGACGAAGGGGCCCACGTCGAGCCCGGCCGGCAGGGCTACCTGCGGATCGACCGGAAGTGGTCCGACGGCGATACCGTGCGCCTACAACTGCCGATGACGATCGCGATAACGAAATGGGCCAAGAACCGCCACAGCGTTTCGGTCGGCCGCGGCCCGCTGAGCTACTCGCTCAAGATCGGCGAGAAGTACGTCCGCACCGGCGGCACCGACAAGTGGCCCGCCCTGGAAATCCATCCCACCACGCCCTGGAATTACGGCCTGGTGCTGGACGAAAAGGACCCCGCCCGGTCGTTCGAGGTCGCCCAGAAACCCTGGCCGCAAGACAACCAACCGTTTGAAGCCGAGGCCGCGCCGATTGCGCTTCGCGCCCGGGCAAAGAAGATTCCGGCCTGGCAGCTCGACGACCTGGGGCTGGTCGGCCCGTTGCAGCAAAGCCCGGCCAGGTCCGAGGAACCGACCGAGACGGTGACCTTGATCCCCATGGGCTGTGCCCGGCTGCGTATCGCCGCGTTTCCCACCATCGGTAGTGGTCCCGGCGCGCACAAGTGGGTTACGCCGCCGAAGAAGGACGCGGCGACCGCCTCGCATTGCTGGGGGAACGACACGGTCCGGGCACTGAACGACGGCCGTCTGCCGCGGAGCTCCGCCGATGGCTCCGTCCCCCGTTTCACCTGGTGGGATCACCGCGGCACGACCGAATGGGTGGCCTATCGCTTCCAGAAGCCGCGGAAGATCTCGCAAGCGGAAGTCTACTGGTTCGACGACACCGGATCGGGACAATGCCGGGTGCCCAAGTCGTGGCGCGTGGAGTGGGCCGACGGCCGGAAGTGGCGCCCGGTCACCGGCGCCGGAGAGTGCGGCCTGGAAAAAGACAAGTTCAACAAGGTCAGTTTCGACCCGGTCACCGCGACCCGTGTTCGTCTGACGGTCGAGCTTCAGCCGGAGTTTTCGGCGGGCATCCTGGAGTGGCGCGTGGAGGGCGAGTGATTGCGCCCGGAGGCTCCCACACAACGACGCACAACGGCGGCGACCAGAGACAGACAATAGCCGGGCCGCAACGCGGCCCGAGAGAGGACGCCCAAGAACCGGGCCCCCGCGTTGCGGCCCGGCTAGGTTCATCTTCCCCAGTTCGACTGCCCCAAACGCGAGACTACTGAAACCGAAAGGACCTCTCCCATGAAGCGACTTCCCGTGTGTCTGCTGCTTGTTGCCGTGGCGAGTCTGCTGGCGGCTGCCCGGGCGGATGAGCCCAAGCACCGCAAGCTCTCCGCGGTGCCGTTTACCGAGGTCAAGGTCCAGGACAAGTTCTGGGCGCCGCGAATCCGGACCAACCGGGAAAAGTCGCTGCCCCACACCTTCCAGTGGTGCGAAAAGACCGGCCGGCTGAGCAACTTCGCCAAGGCGGGCGGGCTGATGGAAGGCAAATTCGAGGGGATCTACTTCAACGACTCCGACGTCTACAAGGTGCTCGAAGGCGCCTCCTACTCGCTGGCCGATCATCCCGACCCGGTGCTGGAGAAAATGGTCGACGACGTGATCGCCAAAATCGCCGCCGCCCAGCAGAAAAACGGCTATCTGAACTCCTACTACACGCTCAAAGAGCCGGACAAAAAATGGACCAACCTCCGCAGCATGCACGAGCTGTACTGTGCGGGCCATCTGATCGAAGGGGCGGTGGCCCACCACCGCGCCACCGGCAAGCGGACCCTGCTGGACGTGGCTCTGAAGTTCGCCGACCGGATCAACGAGATCTTCGGCCCCGAGCGGCGCCACGACGTGCCCGGCCACGAGGAACTCGAGCTGGCCCTGGTCAAGCTCTACGAGCTGACCGGGGACCAGCGCTATTTCCAGCTCTCGAAGTTCTTCCTCGATATCCGCGGCGACGAGTCGAAGCGGCCGAAGCTCTACGGCCGCTACTGCCAGGACCATACGCCCGTCCGCCAGCAGAGCGAGATCGTCGGCCACGCGGTCCGGGCGATGTACCTCTACTCCGGAGTGGCCGACGTGGCCGGCTACACCGGCGACCAAGGCTACATCGACGCCATGCACCGGCTCTGGCAGAGCGTGGTGCTGCGGAAGATGTACCTGACCGGCGGAATCGGCGTCCAGGGACACGGCGAAGGGTTCAGCGGCGACTACGCCCTGCCCAACCGGCAGGCCTATTGCGAAACCTGCGCGGCCATCGGCATGGCGCTGTGGAACCACCGGCTAAACCTGATGCACGCCGATGCGAAATACACCGACCTGCTCGAGCGGGCGATGTACAACGGCATCCTCTCGGGCATCGATTTGGGCGGCCAGAAGTTCTTCTACGTCAACCCGCTGGCCTCCACCGGCGGCCACCACCGCCAGCCCTTCTACCCGTGCGCCTGCTGTCCGACCAACGTCGTCCGCTTCGTGCCCTCGGTGCCGGGATACGTCTATGCCACCGGCAACGAGGGGATCTTCGTGAACCTGTACGTGGCCGGGACCGCTGAGGTGCCGCTGGGAGATTCCACGGTCCGAGTAACGCAACACACCCGCTATCCCTGGGACGGCAGAGTGAAGCTGACGATCAATCCCAAACGGCCGGCCAAGTTCGCCGTCAACCTGCGGATCCCCGATTGGTGTGAAGGGGCGAACCTGTCGCTTGGCGGCAAGCCGGTCGATCTGCCCAAGGTGGTCAAAGGATACGCGCAGCTCCGCCGCTCTTGGGAACCCGGCGACGTGATCGAGCTGGATCTGTCGATGCCGGTCCGGCGGATCGAAGCCCATCCAAAGGTCAAGGCGGACGCCGGCCGGGTGGCCGTCCAGCGGGGACCGATCGTGTATTGCTTCGAGGCGGTAGACAACGGCGGGCGGGCAAGCAACATCATCCTGCCCCGCGATCCCAAGTTCACGGCCGAGCACCGGCCCGACCTCTTGGGCGGCGTGACGGTGATCGAGGGGGTTGCCCGCGACGGCCGCAAGATCCTCGGCGTGCCCTACTATGCCTGGGATCATCGCCAGCCGGGGGAAATGGCCGTCTGGGTCCGCCAGGACGGCAAATCGACGAGCCCCGATGTGGATGACCCCAGTTGGAAAGGCAAGCTCTACCGCCCGTTGGACCCGGCCAGGCTCGGCCCCTCCACGCCGCCGACGCTGATGGAAACCACCTCCCCCTCGGCGTCCCACTGCTGGGGACCCGACAGCACCGGCGCCATGAGCGACGGGCTCGAGCCGGGCAAGTCCTCCGACGCGGGCATCCCGCGGTTCACCTGGTGGGACCATCGCGGCACCAAGGAGTGGGTGCAATACGATTTCCCCTCGGCCCAAAAAATCTCGGCAGCGGAGGTCTACTGGTTCGACGACACCGGCCGCGGCCAGTGCCGGGCGCCCGCGTCCTGGAAGCTCCTCCGCAAAGACGGCGACGCCTGGCAGCCGGTCGAGACCGACTCGGCATACGGCACCGCACTGGACAAGTACAACCGCGTCACCTTCAGCCCGGTCAAAACCACCGCCCTGCGGATCGAGGTCCAGCTCAAGCCGAAATTCTCCGGCGGCATTTTGGAGTGGAAGGTCGATTAGCTCCGTAGGTTATGCTTCAGCACGACACCGTGCCCGGCATTCCGACCGGGGCGGGCGGCGCGATATGCTCAAGCATAACCTACGTCACTGACGGAGCATGATATCAGCCGGGAAGAAACGGCCCATTGGCTGCGATCGCAGCACCCGAAACTCGTACCCAACGGGCCGTAGCTCGCGTTGCCGGAGTGATCGCTGTATGATGGCAAGATGCCCAGCGTCACTTCGTCGCGTTGCCCAAGCAGACTCAGGTGCGGAACGTTCTAGTTGGTTGTTCAGCGTGGACCGCAGCTTCAACGGCTGCCCCAAACAAGGAGGCCAGATTATGGCTACTCGACAGCTTAGGTCAGGTTGGTCGCGCCCGATCGCAGTCGCGGTCGGTTTGGCCGCCACGCTGGTGGTCGTCGGTCTTCTCTCTCAGGCGGCGACGCAAGAGAGAAAAGTCTCCGTTTCATCTTGCCAACTGCCGCCTGCCATCCGGAAGGGCATACGGAAGGCCTTTCCGAAGGGGGAGATCCTGCGAATTGAAAAGGAGGTTG
>CAZUAM010000206.1:0-10628 GCA_964618095.1 uncultured Planctomycetaceae bacterium
AGCATCCCCTCCCCCCCGCCCCCTCGCCGGGCTGGACAGCCGGCGTGAAAATGGTAGGATTTGGGGGTTGTGCGTGGCTGCGGCAGCAGCCGATCGCCGCCGCCGCGCGAAGAGGGTACCGCTCTGGAGAGGAGTATGGCGAAAAAAGAAGAAGCGATTGAGGTTGAAGGCGTGGTGACCGAGGCCCTGGCCAACACGCGATTCCGCGTACAGTTGGACAGCGGACACAAGATCATCGCCCACGTGGCCGGCAAGATGCGAAAGCACTTCATCCGCATCGTGCCCGGCGACCACGTCCGGGTCGAGCTCTCCCCCTACGATCTGACCAAAGGCCGGATCACCTACCGAGAGCGGTAGCTCGCCGGCAGGGACGAACGTCTGAAACAGGGGTGTCAGGAATATGCTGCCGAGGGTAATCGTTGGCCGGCAGGAGCCTTCTTTGACCGCGGACGGTTGGTCTGCCCGCGTGCCGTGTGGTGCAAACCGCCGGCTGCCGCCCGCCCTGAGGATCTGTGGGCAATTTCGCTTCATCAAACTCCATTTCCTCTTCCCATCTTCCTTTCCGTTCCCCCAGATCCGTCCCCCTTGAAGGAATAACCGGCTGAGCCCCGTTGCCCGGCTCCCTTGGCGTCGCGCCGGCCGGCCAGCCACGGCCTGAAATCTCTGTTTCCCTTGGAGAGGGCTGGCTCCTTTGGGGAGAGGCGGGGTGCGTACCGGCCGGAGACGAAAGAGACGACGTGGCACAAGACCCTCATGCCGGCCCTCTCGCAGAGGGGAGGCAGCCAGCCGGCTTTTCAGGGGGGCCGCCGTTGTCGGCCCGGCGGTTTGCCTGTAGACTTATCGGTTCGGGCGGGGAATCGGGTTCCCCGCACCGCACTTGGGCTCTGCTGCCGCGGGCGCCGGGCCTCTGGATTTCCACCTGCAAAAAAGGAGAACGGAAAGTGAGAAGAATCCTGTTGTCGACCCTGGTGGTTGCCCTGTTGCTGGGCGGCTGGAACGCCTCTCCGGCACAAGTAGCCCCGACCGCGGGCCTGAAGCCGTTGGTGACCGTATCGTTCTCGGGCTACGACGAACTGAAGGCCGACATCGAGTTTGTCGGCAAGCTCGGCGAAAACCCGCAAATAGCCACGCAGTTGGAGGGCACGCTGAAGCTGTTCACCGCAGGGAAGGGGCTGGCCGGGCTGGACACCACGAAACCGTGGGGCGCGGTGATCCAGACCGACGGCCGGCAAGAGTTCCCCATCTACGGATTCATCCCGGTGACCGACCTGAAGCAGCTCGTCAGCCTGGTCGGGAACTTCCTACCCGGTGGCCCGCCGGAGGAACCCACTGACGGCGTTTACGAGCTCGAGACCGACGGCCCGATCCTGTACGTTCAGCAGAAGGGCGGCTGGGCGCTGATCGCCTCCAGCCGCGAGGAATTGGCCCAAGTGCCGGCCGATCCCCTGAAGGTGCTGGGTGGATTGAACCAGAAGTACGACCTGGCGGTGCGTGCCTCGATCCAGAACGTCCCCCCGGCGTTCCGCCAGGAGTTGGTCGAACAGTTGCGGGTGGGGGCCGAGGCGGGCATGCCGCGGTTGCCCGGCGAATCCGACGAGGACTACGCCATGCGCCAAGGCGTCGCCAAGCAGGTGATCCAGCAGCTCGACGCGATGGTCGGTGATCTGGACGAGGTGCTGGTAGGCTGGGCCATCGATCGCCAGACGGGGACCAGTTATCTCGACTTCCAGGTGACTGCGGTGGCAGGCAGCAAGACCGCCGCACAATTTGCCCAACCCGCCACGGCCAAAACCAACTTCGCCGGATTCGACCTGCCCGGCGCCGCGCTGACGGCCAACTCGGCCGGCACGCTCAGCGACAGCGACGTGGCGGAAGCCAAGAAGGCCATCGCCGACGTCCGTCCTAAGGCGCTGGAGGAACTGAAAAACCAAGGCCTTTCCGCCGACGAGCTGAAAGTGGCCTCGGAGGTGCTTTCCAGCCTGCTGGACGTGGTGGAGAAGACCGTCGAAAACAAGACGGTGGACGGCGGGATGGCACTGTTGTTGAAACCCGATGCGCTGACGTTCGTCGCCGGCGGCGCCATCGCCGACGGCGCCAAGCTGGAGACGATGCTGAAGCAACTGGCCGCCGAGGCCCAGAAGAAGGAACCCGAAATCGCCAAGTTGCTGACACTGGACGCCGAGACGCATCAGGGTGTCCGTTTCCACACGCTGGCCGTCCCCACGGAGGAAATGGACGAAGAGATCGCCACCAAGCTGTTCGGCGAGAACATCGACGTGGTGGTGGGGATCAGCGAGACGAGCGCGTATCTGTCCGTCGGCCGCGACGCCGCCAGCACGCTGAAGCAAGTGATCGACCAGTCGAAGGCCCAGCCCGACAAGCAGATCCCGCCGATGCGGATCTCGCTGGCCGCCGGCCCGATCGCCAAGTTCGCCGCCGACGTCGCTGAGGACGATATGGCCAAGCAGATGGCCACCATGATTGGCGTTATGCTGGAACAGTCCGGCGGCAAGGACCACCTCACCTTGACCTCCAAGCCGATCCCCAACGGCGCCGCGGTCCGGCTGGAGGTGGAAGAGGGCCTGTTGAAGCTGATCGGCTCGTTGGGCCAGATGTTCGGTGGACTGGGTGCTCCCGGCCCTCTCCCTCCGGGCCTTCCGGGCGGAGTGCCGACGCCGGAAGAGTCTCCGTTCTGAGCACCGTAGCCGGCACGACAGGGCCGGGCCTAGCCATCCAGATGGAGGGTTGAGCCCGGCCATTTTTGTCTTGCGCCGGGTCGTACCAAACGTCAAAACGGGCTAGAATCAAAGGGTGGGTCACCGGGCCCGGTCGCGGACGGGCCGGGACAGCTCGCCCGCACCGTGGGACATATTCGTACGGGGCCGATTACTGATCGCCCGGAAGGGGCATTGCGATGCGACTACGAACTCTGCCTGGTTTTACGTTGATCGAACTGCTGGTGGTGATCGCCATCATCGGTATCCTGGCCAGCTTGTTGTTGCCGGCCGTCCAGGCTGCCCGGGAGGCCGCCCGGCGGGCCCAGTGCGTCAATAACCTCAAGCAGCTCGGGATGGCCTGTCTGGGGCACGCGGATCAGCGTGGGTATCTGCCCACCGGCGGCTGGGCCTGGGGTTGGGCGGGCGACCCCGACCGCGGCTATGACGAGAAACAGCCCGGCGGATGGCATTACAACATCCTCCCTTTCCTGGAGTTGGAATCGCTCCATCAGAGGGGCGCGGACGGGAAGAACCGAACACACGGCAAGATGCGGGCACAAACCCCGGTCGCACTGTTCCACTGCCCCACCCGTCGTGCCGCGATCGCCTATCCATACACGCACAGCGACACCTATTTCAACATCGACCGGCCTAGCGTGATCGGGCGCAGCGACTACGCGGCCTGCTCCGGCGACGGTAACCCCGACGCGCACTGGAAAGGTCCCTCCACGCTTGCCGAGGGGGACAGCATGTCCGAGGCGCAGTGGCAAGAGCAAACCGGCACCTCCGACGATGCCACCGGCGTGATCTTCCGGCGAAGCAAGACCCGCTTCGCACATATTCTCGACGGCGCCAGCTCGACCTACCTCTTGGGCGAACGCTTCCTTTCGCCCGATCACTACGAAGACGGCGGGGAATGTGCCAACGACCAGGGTTGGGACCTGGGCTACGATTACGACGTGAACCGGTGGACCCGGTACGTCCCGAACAGCATGCCCCCCATCAAAGATACGCCAATGCAAGACGTACCCGGCTATACCGGCTGCATGACCATCTTCGGCAGCGCCCATTGGGGCAAGTTCCACATGGTCCTCTGCGACGGCTCGGTCCAGGCCATCAACTACACCATCGACCCGGAAACCCACCGCCAATTGGGCAACCGCGCAGACGGCCAGGCGGTTACTGGGGGCGCGTTTTAGCTTGTCGCTTGCGCAAGATCCGATCCGTTTAGCCCGGATTATTCATAGGCGTGCCACGGCCGTGTCGGCCGTGCTGCCGACGGTTGTGTTGTGCATGGCGAGCCCGGCCGCGGCGCGTCGGCAAGAACGTCGTCCGCATTAGTCGCAGCAATTCAACGACTTAGGACGCGCGCGTGCGAAGTTCTTGTGACACCGTTTAGCGGGCGGGCTTGCCCGCCGCGGAATGCATTGAAAACGCCCGGTGATCTCACGGCGGGCAAGGTAAGCCCGCTAAACAGGAATGGTCCCAACCCTGCGCTGCGGTATTGAGCCGGGTTTCCGTCACCGTGCGGCTATCAACACGGCCATCAAAACATGCCCACACCGCTTCCCTTTGCCACCTCACGCACTGAAATCGCCGGAATCCAAGTCGGCGAGCTTGCCCGCCAGTTCGGCACGCCCACCTTCGTCTACGACGCCGCCACCATCCTCGGCCGGCTGGGCGATCTGGCGGCCTTCGATAAAGTCCGCTACGCGGCGAAGGCCTGCTCGAACCTGGCCGTGCTGGACCTGCTCCGCCGCCACGCCGCGCTGGTCGACGTGGTCAGTGCGGGCGAGATCCGTCGGGCGATTGCCGCCGGGTACACCACCGAGGGCTCACCCCCGCCGATCGTCTACACCGCAGATATCTTCGACGCCCGGGCGCTCGATCTGTGCGTCGAAAACCGGGTCCACGTCAACTGCGGCTCGCCGGAGATGATCGACCAGTTCGGCAGCCGAGCCCCGGGAAGGGAAATCACCCTGCGGATCAACCCCGGCTTCGGCCACGGGCACAGCCGGAAGACCAGCACCGGCGGCAGACAGTCGAAACACGGCATCTGGTACGACCAGCTCGCCGACTGCCTCGCCCGGGCCCGGCACCACCGCCTGAGAGTCACCGGCCTGCACATGCACATCGGCTCCGGTACCGACCTGGAACATCTGGCGAAGGTCTGCGGCGCCATGGAAGATGCGGCCTTGCAAGCGGGACCGGAGATTACCTCGATCAGCGCCGGCGGCGGGCTGCCGGTGGTGTATCGGGAAGGCGACGACTACGTCGATCTGGACGCCTATTACGCCCTTTGGGACGCGAAGCGAAGGCGGCTGCAAGAGAAGTTCGACCACCCGGTCCGCCTCGAAATCGAGCCGGGCCGGTATCTGGTGGCCGAGAGCGGCTACCTGGTGACCGAAATCCGCGCGATCAAGCAGCAGGCGGACAACACGTTCTACCTGGTCGACGCGGGATTCAACAACCTCGCCCGGCCGATCCTCTACGGGGCCTATCACCCCATGGCAATCGTCCCGGCCGACGGCGACACCGGCCGGGCCGAGCAGGAGGTGATCGTGGGCGGCCCGTTGTGCGAATCGGGCGACATCTTCACCCAGCAGGAGGGCGGTTTCGTGGTTACCCGCCGGCTGCCGGAAGCCAACGTCGGCGAGTTGCTGGTGATCGAGTGTGCCGGGGCCTACGGTTTCGTGATGAGTTCCAACTACAACTCCCAGCCCCTGGCCGCCGAGGTGCTGATCCAAGACGGCCGGGCCCACCTGGTCCGCCGCCGCCAGAGCTTCGAGGACCTGATCCGTGGAGAGACGATCCCGAAGTGAAGGTCGGCAGCGGCATATCGGCCAGAGAACACATCGCGTGAACCACTCCGTAGAGGGGGGTTCAGCCGGGCCATTCCTTCAGGTGGACGGCTTTCGCAACCGCGGCAGGCCGTGTTCGGACGGTGGTCTCCGTTGCCTTCCCGCCATGGGGAGGTAATAATGCCTTACACTACCCGTTTGTTTGGGGCTACCGCCGGACGTGGGGGGACCACATGGCCATCGACTGCCGCTGTCCTTCATGCGGGGCGAATCTCAGAGTCGCCGAAAAGCAGGCCGGTCATCGGGTCAAGTGCCCGAAGTGTGCCGGCGCGATCGTGGTTCCCGACGCCGATGCCTCGAAGAAACTGCCGATGGCCAAGCCGATCGTGCCGCCCCGCCGGCGGCCGCCCGCAGCCGCGGCCGGGACGCCCCCGGCGAACACCGCCGAGGTGATTGCCGAGGGGGATCAGGCCGGGGCCGAGGCCTCCCGCGGGGGCTTTCCCAACATCGTGGTCGATCCCGAGGCCGGTTCGCCGACAAGTCGCCGGAGCAGCCCGCGGAGAGGCGAAAAAGCCGCCAAGAAGTCCAAGCCCCGGGCCGGCAAGCCCTTGTGGCTTTGGGCCAGCGGTGTTTCGGCCGCCGTCCTGGCGGTGGTGGTCGTCGCCGTTTTTATCCACCGATTCGGAGGCAGTTGGCTGGCCTCCGCGGATCAACCGCGGTCGGTGCTGGTGCTCGACTGGCCCGTCAGCCAGCGCAGCGGAGCAGCCGTTTTCATCGACGGCCGCAAGCAGAGTCTCCCGCGGTCGGGACGGGTGGAGTTTGCGCTGAAGCCCGGCCCACACCAGATCGTGATGCTCCGCCGCGGTTATGAGCAGGTCGAAACCAGGATGTCACTGAACGCAGATCAGCGCCACCATTACAAGCCGCGCTGGAAAGAATTTGAGGTTGCCTTTGTCGGCGCGGAACAGGTTTCGAAACCGGGTGGTGACTGGCTGCAAGACATGGAAGTTGCCAAGCGCCAGGCTGCCGGACAAGACAAGGATATCCTCATCGCGTTCGAGGGCTCCGATTGGAACGACCAGTCGAAACGGATGCGAGAGGAAATCTTCTCTCAGCGGGAGTTCCGCGAGCAGGTCGATTGGCGGTTCGTGTTGGTATCGATCGACTTCCCGCGGAAGGCCGAGACCAAAGAACGGGTAGAGGATCCCCAGCGTAATCAGCGGCTGGCGGAGAGTTACCACGTTTCGAAATACCCCACGGTGGTTCTGACCGACGCCGAAGGCCGGCCCTACGCGGTCCAGGGACACCTGAAGGAGGACGTGGAGACCTTCGTGGAGCGCCTGGCCCGCTGGCAGGCGGTCCGCGAGCGTCGCGACTCACTGTTCCTCAACGTGGAGATGGCCCAAGGCGACGAGAAGCTCGCGGCGGTCGAAGAAGCTGCGGCTCTGCTGACGAAAGCTTTGTTGAAGAACATGGAGCTGGTCCGCTTTTACGGGTCGACGCTCAACGACTGGCTGGCCCTGGTAGAGCGGCACGACGCGGAGAACAAACGGGGCGCCTATGAGGCGGTGTTCGCGGTAAACTGGCTGGCCCGCCTGGCAGAGGTAGAGGAGAAGAACCTGAAAGACACTCGCCGGGTCATCGCTGAGTTGGACGACTGGAAAGGGAAACACGAGTTCAAGGACCCGGACCGTGCCGCCCTGATGCATCTCTATGCGGCCGTTCGCCTGAGGTCGGCTGAGCAAGATGGTGAAGCCCTCAAATACGTCAAGCAGGCAAGTGACTACGAGCCCAAGGACCCCCGGCTCGTCTTGATGCTGAGACAGATGGAGGCCTACATTCGCGGATACGACGTTTCGGGCACCGGCTTCGTGGTCGCGGCGGACGGGTATATCCTCACCAATCACCACGTGATTGAAGACGAGGGCAACTACTCGGTGCGGCTTCCCGATCGCAAGGAACGGTTGCCCGCCAAGGTCCTGGCCAAGGATCCGGAGCGAGACATTGCCCTGCTGAAAATCGAGGTCCCCGACGGGATCAAGCTGAAACCGCTCCGCATCGCCACCACCGAAGTCCGTCGGGGAGCAGGAGTCGGTGCCTTTGGGTTCCCGGGAGGTGAAGCGATCGGTACCGGGTTGAAACTTACCACGGGTGTGGTCAGCGCCGAACCGGACCAGCGCGAGGACAAGATGTTCCTGCTCGATTGCCTGATCAACCCCGGCAACAGCGGCGGGCCGCTCTGCGATACCCGGGGAAACGTCATCGGCATGGTCACCGCCAAGATTGGCAGCGGCTTCGGCGTGGACAGCTACGGGATGGCTCTGCCGGCCAAAGACCTGCGGGCGTTCTTGAAGAAGCATCTCCCGGAATACCAGGAGCAGGAGACGATCGAAGCCGGCCAAACCCGACTGGAATGGGACGAAATCGACCAGATCGTCAGCCCTTCGGTGGTGATGATCGTGAAATCCCGATAAGGCTGGCAGATGGCCCCGCCCGCCCAGATTCACTCCATCTGCCCCAATCCATGTCCGATCTGACGAAAGCTCCTCGCAAGAAGCCGCCCAAAGAGCTGGCCGTGATCGATGCCGATCAATGCACCGGTTGCCAGTCGTGCCTGGAGGTCTGCCCGGCCGATTGTATCGTCAGGATCGAGCCGTCCGCCGACGCGCCCGGATTGCAGAGCTGGTGTGAGGTTGACTGGGACCGCTGCCTCGGCTGTGGGCTCTGCATTCGGGTTCCGGCGGACAAGTCCGACGCGCCCGGGTTGACGGTTTGCCCCTGGGAGGCAATCGAGATGGTGCCGGCTGAGCGGATCGTCGAGGCGGTTGAGCAGATGAGCGGGCCGGCGGAATACCTGGAGGAAAACCGCCCGCGGCTCCTCCAGATGGCCCGAGGCCAAATGCAAGCGGCCCGGGGGGACTAGGCAGACCCCTGGGCTGGGTGATATGCTGTCGCCAGATGGCGGCCAGGGCCGCGACGTGTCTGACGTCACCGCTGTCGGTGGGCAGCCTGTCTGCTCTTAGGCGGCGGGGGCGGACAAGCCGTCGGCGGCACCCAAATCGTCGGTTCCGGTGCGTCGGTCTCCTGGGGCCGATGGGC
The DNA here is from genome assembly GCA_964618095.1 of uncultured Planctomycetaceae bacterium. Taxonomy (GTDB): domain Bacteria; phylum Planctomycetota; class Planctomycetia; order Pirellulales; family Thermoguttaceae; genus CAZUAM01. The sequence goes on from CAZUAM010000206.1 coordinate 8,618, forward strand.
AAATCGAAAGGCGATGAAATGTCGTATCACGAAGTAAGGGAGTTTCTGGGACGACACACAAAGGTGGTCGAGCTGACCGATGACCAAGGCGCCCGGGTGGCCGTCTGTCCGGAGTGGCAGGGGAGGGTGATGACGTCGGCCTGCGGCGGGGGCGAAGGGCCGAGTTTCGGCTTTGTCAACCGGCAGTTCATCGAAGCCGGCACACCCGATCCCAAATTCAGCAACTACGGCGGCGAAGACCGCATCTGGCTCTCGCCCGAGGGAGGACAGTTCAGCCTCTGGTTCAAGCCGGGCGCGGAACAGACACTGGAGAACTGGTTTACTCCGCCGGCACTGAACGGGGGGGCCTGGGAAGTTACCTCGCGGCCCGACGATCCCGATTGTGTGATGGCCACCGAGATGGAGTTCCAGAACGCCTCGGCCAGCGATTTCGAGCTGGACGTTGCCCGCCGCGTCCGGCTGCTGGGGACGGGGGACTTCCGCAGATTCTTCGGCGAGTCGGCCGCCGCGGCGCTGGGCAACAGTGGGGTGAAGATGGTCGCCTACGAGACCCTCAACCAGATCACTAATCAAGGCGCCCCCTTAACCAAGGAAAAGGGGCTGGTCTCGATCTGGATCCCGGGCATGCTCCACGCCGGCCCCGAAACGGTGGTGATCGTGCCCTACAAACGGGGCCGGGAAGCAGAGCTTGGCCCGGTGGTCAAGTCGGACTATTTCGGCCGGATCCCGCCGGAACGATTGAAGGTCACCCCTCGGGCGGTGCTGTTTGCGGCCGACGGCAACTACCGTTCGAAGATCGGCACCTCGCAGCGCCGAGCCCGCAACGTGCTGGGATCGGTCGACTTTGCCGGCGGGGTGTTGACCGTCGTCCAGTTCACCATGCCGGAGGATCCCGCCGGGCACGACTACATGAACAACATGTGGGAGGTTCCGCTGGCCGAGCCGTACGTGGGCGACGTGGCCAACAGCTACAACGACGGCCCCTCGTCCTCGGGCGAGCAACTCGGCGCGTTCTACGAGATCGAATCGCTCTCGCCGGCGGTGGCGCTAGACACGGGCGAGTCGCAGATGCACCGCCACCGTACCGTTCACGTCCAGGCCGACCTGCCCGTGCTGAGCACGTTGGCCGAAGCGATCCTCGGCGTAGGGTTGGAGACGGTGCGCCAGGAGATGCCGGCTCGGTAGACGGATCCGCCGTCCCTTCGCGGTGGACACGCAGGCCGTAGTCCCATATAATACGATTCCCCCGTTTATTTCGGGTGATCAAGGGGGCTAGCCTGATGGCGAAGGTCTATCTGGAAACCAGCTTCATCGGCTATCTCGCTTCGCCGCCTGAGCCGCGATCTGATCGTGGCCGGCCACCAACAGATTGCACAGGAGTGGTGGGATACTCGTCGATCCAGTTTTGGACTATACATTTCCCAACGCGTACTCGACGAAGCCAGTGCCGGCGATGAAGAGGCTGCACAGGAACGGCTGGCTTTCTTGAGAGAACTACCACTGCTGGACTTGAATGAAGATGTTGTCCGACTGGCCGAAGAACTGGTGGCAGAGGGTCCCTATCCCGAAGTTGCCGCAGCGGATGCTGTTCATGTCGCCGTGGCGACGGTCCACGGCATTGATTTCTTGTTGACGTGGAATTGCCGACACATTGCCAATGCAGAAACAGCCCAAGCAGCCGCCGTAATTTGCACCGCCCAGGGATATGAAATGCCCGGAATCTGTACGGCCGAAGAACTGATGGGAGGGTAAACCATGTGGCAAGAAGAGAGCTTCGAAGAACCCTGGCGAGACCCGATTGTCGAGGAAATCCGGAAGATCCGCGAGGAGCACGCCGCTCGATTCAACTACAATGTGCGCGCGATCGTGGAAGATGCTCGGAGAAGGCAGCAAGAGGGCGGCCGCAAGGTCGTTTCACTCCCTCCCCGCCGCCTGCCGACCGTGGACAAGCCGAACAGCTAAGGGGCGGCCGAAGAATAAGTTGTGGGAGGCGACTCTGTTGGGGACTGCA
>CAZUAM010000207.1:0-9849 GCA_964618095.1 uncultured Planctomycetaceae bacterium
GATCGAATACACCATCGAGGAGATGGAACGCCAGCCGATCATCGAAGTGGACGCCTATCGCCGGAAATTCTACCCGGAGGGCCAGCCGGCGTAGTGATCGGCGGTCAATCATCAGAAAAGCAGCTCTCACACCTTCCTTGCTACGGTCGTCACAATGAGTACAGGCAAGTGACACCGAGAAACCCAAGCGCCGGAGCCAATTCAAATTCTTGCAGATGAATTCGTGAAGAAAGGGGAGGTCGAACCATGGCATCAACCGCCATTACCACCGTGATCAAAATGATCGAGTCGTTGCCTGAGGCATCGCAAGAGCAAGTAGTAGCGCATCTGAGGGACTATATCGAGGATCTGCAAGACGAGCGTCAATGGGATGCGTCGTTCAGGAGGACGCAACAGCAGCTCATGGCTGCCGCACAACGCGCGAAGCGGGAAATTGCCGAGGGGCGGGGAACACCCATGGACTACGATCAGCTATGAACTCCGCAACGCTGCCATCCTTCTGGAATGCGTACAGGTCCCTTGATGCAACCATCAAGCGCCGGGCCAGGAAAGCCTATGGTTTGTGGGCGCAGAATCCCTTTCACCCATCCTTGCGTTTCAAATGTATCAACCACCAGGAGAATGCCTGGTCCGTGCGGATAACACTTGGGTATCGGGCCATCGGCATCCTGGAAGGTGAGACCGTTACGTGGTTTTGGATCGGCAGCCACGACGACTATGAACGCTTCTTCTCGTGACAGAATTGGAAAGATAGGCTGGAACGTCAGTCCTACCCTCGATATCGAAAATGACTACCGGCACCTCACGAGCATCGATCGCCGAATGGAGAGGGTACCCCTCGATCTCAGACGCCCAGAGAAACGACGGGAGTATTTGGAAAACCATAAGAAGTGGTTCTTGCAGCATCACGAAAACGCAATCAAGAAGTTTGAGGACTCCGTGGAAGCAATCTACGGAAAGGGAACACCGTCGTCATCAAAACAACTGAGACTGTTCGAAGAACGCGAGCAGCACGAGCCCAACAAGTCGCTGGAGGGGCCGGCTGGCGGGCCGCGCTAGGCCGAGTGCGCCGGTGGGCCTAATCGCGTGACCATGGGCTGACCGATTCCCCCTCGGCAGATCACGGCTGAGAAGGGGGGGGCAGATTCTCCCCAAACGTGTTGACAGGCAGCCGGTTGCGTGGGAAAATGCCAGGCGCTGGCCGAATGCGCGAGGCCGACCCGCACGGTCAGCCTATCATCCCTCAAGGCCGGCGGGATAGGCAGGTCGGCCCAGTCATTGTTGCACCGCTCAAATACACGCAATTGAGAGGTCCCAGTATGACTTTGAACGAACTATTTCCCTCACTGCACGCCCTGCCGCGTGCCGACAAACTACGGCTTATCCAGCTACTAGCTGCTGACGTCGCGTGTGGGGACGGCATTGCCCTTGCCGAGACGGACGGGACATACCCTGTGTGGTCGCCCCACGAAGCATTCGATGGTGTAGCGACGTTACTCCGTGTGCTGGAACAGGAAAAGGCTGCAGCGTGACCGCACATCGCTTCCCTTACGTCCAAGTTCACCCTGCACTTGGCGCTGCCAGTGCGTTGCCGTACGTACCGATTACCTTGACTCACGGCCGGCAGGAAATCGCCGCCTCCGCCCTTGTTGATAGCGGTGCTGCGCTGAACGTACTGCCCTACGATGTTGGCCTTTAGCTTGGCGCCGTTTGGCAGCAGCAGACCGTTGCGGTGAAACTCTCAGGCAATTTGGCCGCATCGGAAGCCCGCGCGTTACTTCTGACGGGAAAAGTCGGAGAGTTCGCTCCTGCCCGTCTCGCCTTCGCCTGGACACGCAGCAGCAATGTCCCTGTGATTCTCGGCCAGGTTAATTTCTTCATGGAGTTTGATATCTGTTTCTATCGACCAAGATTGCTCTTTGAAATCAGAGTCAAGGAGACTGCTGAAGACTGCACACACCAGCGCGGTGTGACAGGGGGAGGAACAGCAGCGGGGACAGATCCTCCCTAAACGTATTGACAGGCAGCCGGTCGCGTGAGAAAATGGTAGGTACTGGCCGAAAGCGATCGGCCGACCCGTACGGTCGGCCTATCAGCCCTCAAGGCCGATGGGATAGGCATGCCTCGCAAGATTCGAGAACTCATTCGGGATCTAGAACAAGCGGGATTTGCCAATCGGGGCGGCAAAGGGAGCCACCGGAACTACGAGCATGCCATGGGCATGCGGGTTACCGTCTCTGGCCAGCTTGGCGATGACGCCAAGCCGTACCAGGAGCGAGAGGTAAAAAGGGTGATTGAGGAGTCGCGGCAGTGAAAGAAAGCTCGCGCTATATCAAGCTCGTGGAATGGTCTGACGAAGACCAGTGTTTTGTCGGCCAATGTCCCGGCATCATCGGCCCGTGTTGCCACGGCACCGACGAGACCGAGGTCTACAGAGAACTGTGCCAAATCGTTGATGAATGGATTGAGAGCATGAAGCGCGACGGCAAGCCGCTGCCGCCGCCTACCGCTGGCAGGAACGCAGCCGAGCAGATCGCCTAACCAGTCGCTCAACTTGACACGGCCCGCACCCAGCGGCTTGGGGAGCCCAGCGGCATGTCACGGCTGACAGGGGGGGCAGATTCTCCCTAAACGTGTTGACAGGCAGCCGGTTGCGTGGGAAAATGGCAGGCGCTGGCCGAAAGCGATAGGCCGACCCGCACGGTCAGCCTATCATCCCTTAAGGCCGACGGAATAGGCAGGTTGGCCTGATCTTGTTGCGGCAAGAGGAGAAGATGGGGACAGGACGCAGCAATAAGCTTGTCGGGCAGACCGGTGAGTATCTGGTCACGGCTGAACTATCCCGCCGAGGGTTGATCGCTACGACGTTGACCGGCAACGTGCCTCACTACGACATCATCGCATCCGACGAAAACGGCAGGCACGTCTCCGTTCAGGTCAAGGCCGGGCGTGCCGCGTCTTGGCAGTTTCGTGACATTCGGCAGTTCTGTGACATCACGTTCCAAGGCAAACGCCAGATCGTCGGCAAGCCCAAGGCTTGCCCCGTGCAACGGCTTGTCGTGACGTTTGTGACGATAGAAGAACACGGGAATGATCAGTTCTACATCTGCACCTGGCGGATGCTCCGTGATCTGCTCATCAAGGGACACAAGGCGTTCCTGGATAGGCACGATGGCGTACGTCCCCAGCGATGGGACTCCTTCCACTCTGCCATTTCGGAGAAGACCCTCAGACCGTACCGGGACAAGTGGGACATCATTGAGAAGAATCTCAGATGAACAAGTCAGGTAGGGCCGGCTATGCCGGCCGCACCCCGAGTCGCGACGAGGCGCGGTGCCGGGAAAGCCGGCCCGACGGGGTGCGGGCAACCACCGTGGAGTTTCGGCTCGGGGCCAAGACAGCCTTGTCAAAGGCTGGAGAGGATACAATCGTCGGAGAGGCTGACGATGGTTGTGTGCAAGAGCTTGTGTGGGAAATCTCGGCCTAGGTTGGCTGGAAGGTGCGAACTTGGTGACTCTGGTGCCGAGAAAAGAGCGGATAATCAACGAACAGATACCCCAACCCACATGAGCAACGCTTGACATGGGCGCTGCTCTCCACGAGAATGGACGGCAAGTGATGTTTGGCGTACCGCCTGGTGAGTATCCGGAAGACGAAGAATATAGGAGGAGTGCATGAGTGTTTCACAGGGTTGCCAACTGGCGAGTATTGTGTTGGCCGTGGCGGTGGTGGCCAGGACCCAGGCCGAGGAACCGGTGACAATCGAGAATGTCACGCCACCTGGGCCGAATCGGGCAGACGAACCGTTGATCGAGAAGTTCTCTCCGCCGGCAGCCGCACGGTTCCTCGATTCGATGGCCCTATCGTGGCAGAAAGAGCGGAAGTGTTTCGCTTGCCACGGACGCTATTCCTACTTGCTGGCTCGACCGGTCGTCTCTCCCGAGTCCGGGGCGCAGCGGCAGACGCGCTCGGCCTTGGAGCGGCTGGCCGCCAAGCCGCCGGAGACAGGATCGTATTCGACGAACGAGCCGATGCGCAACGCCGAGGCAGTGATGACCGCGGCGGTGCTCGCCCATAACGACGCGGCCAGCACGGGCAAACTGCATCCGCTGACGCGCAAGGCGCTCGACCGGATGTGGACGCTGCAGCGGAAGGACGGCGGGTGGAATTGGGTCAAGATCAACCAGCCGCCCTCCGAGGTGGACGACCACTTCGGGGTGACCATGGCGGCGATCGGGGCCGGGGTGGCGCCGGATGAATATGCCAACACGCCGGCTGCTCGTAAAGGCCTCGACAATATCCGTCACTACCTGCGCAACCATCCGCCGGCCACCACGCACAATCGCGCGATGCTCGTGTGGGCCTCGACGTACGTGGACGGGCTCATGACTGACGCCGACCGCAGGCAAACAATCGACGACCTGTTCGCGCTGCAGCAGCCCGACGGCGGCTGGGGATTGGCCACGCTGGGCGACTGGAAACGGTGCGACGACAAACAGCAGGACCGCAACTCGAGTGACGGATACGGGACCGGGTTTGTCATCTGCGTCCTTCGCCGCGCCGGCGTCAGAGCCAACGACCCACGAATCCGCAAGGGGATTGCCTGGCTGAAAACCCATCAGCGGGCCAGCGGACGCTGGTTCACCCGCTCAGCCTGGAAGGATAGCATGCACGTCATTACTTACTCAGGCACCGCGTACGCGGTTCTGGCGTTGGCCGAGTGTGATGAGGTTACACCTGCCGCCAAGGAAGGATCTCCTCCGTGAGTCGCGCGAAACTGCTGTCACTGAGCTTGAGGGTTGCTCCGCGTGGTCCCTCAGTGGGTAGAACTGCCGCGTTCAGTCAAGTAGGGCCGGCTATGCCGGCCGCACCTCGAGTCGCGACGAGGCGCGGTGCCGGGAAAGCCGGCCCGACGGGGTCCGGGCGACCAACGTGGAGTTTCTGAAAGAAGTCGGTCACACGAGTCGTACGGTGGGTCGAGGTACGAGCCCCACGTTCTTTTGGCTTCCCTCTTCCCGCCTGGGTCTCGTACCTCGACCCACCCTACAGTTTGTCGTGCCCCGAAGCCGTGTCATGACATTGTCAATCCTTTGAGACGCACGAAAGCGTTTGGCACTAGGGCGCGTCAAGTCACGTCGGCGGGGCCAAGGAGAGCGAGCGGCACCTCGATGACCGTCGGCTGGCCGCAGGCGAGCGCCTGGCGGGTGGCCACAGTAAGCTCCTGCGGCTCGCGCACGACGACGCCGCGGGCGCCGAAGCCTTGGGCAACCTTCGCGCAGTCCACCGGCGCTGGCATTTGCAGCTTGAACACCTGAATCAGGAGACCACATCATGTCTACTCGACAGCTCCGCGCAGTGATGGGGCCGATCCTGGCCGCCGTGGCCGGCATGGGTTCGTCCGTAGTTGGCCAACCTCCCGATGATATTCGCGAACTCAAGCTTCGCGATTGGCAGCCACGCTCGATGCTCAGGACGAAACAAAGCCAGGTCGAGAGGCCGGCCTACCCGGTGATCGACGTCCACAATCACTTGGGTGGGGGCAAGAGCCTGCTGACCCCCCAGCGGGTCAAGCACTATCTTGCCGAGATGGATGCCGCCGGCGTCCGCACGGTTGTCAACCTCGACGGCGGATGGGGCCCGCGGCTCGACCAGACGCTCGCCGCGTTGGACAACGCCCATCCCGGGCGCTTCCTCACGTTCGCGCTGCTGGATTTCGACGGGATCGACGACGAGAGCTGGGGGCGGCGCGAAGCCGGCAGGCTCGAAGAGAGCTTTCGGGCCGGTGCAAAGGGGCTCAAAATTCACAAGTCACTCGGCCTGTACCACCGCTACCAAAACGGCAAGCTCATGCCCGTGGACGATCCCAAGCTGGACCCCGTCTGGGAAACCTGCGCCAAGCACGGCCGGCCGGTGGTGATTCACGTCGCCGATCCGGCCGCCTTCTTCACGCCGCTGGATCGTTTCAACGAACGCTGGCACGAACTCGGCGCCCATCCGAGCTGGCTGTTCCACGGCAAGCGGTTTCCCTCCCGCGACGAAATCCTCCAGCAGCGCAATCGCGCCATCGGCAGACATCCGAAAACCACGTTCATCTGCGCCCACTTTGCCAATAATCCCGAAGACCTCGCAGCCGTGGGAAAGTGGCTGGAGGAGTATCCCAATATGTACGTCGACGTCGATGCGCGGATCTCCGAGCTGGGCAGGCAACCCTACACCGCACGGAAATTCTTCCTCAGGTATCAGGACCGCATCATGTTCGGCACCGATACGACTCCCCGCCGCGACGCCTATCGGATGTATTACCGTTTCCTCGAAACCGACGATGAATACTTCGACTGCGCAGCGGGGCACCAAAGGCAAGGCTTCTGGATGATCTACGGGCTGTTCCTGCCCAAAGACGTGCTCCAGAAGATCTACTACAAGAACGCAGACCAACTGTTTTTCGGATCCCGGGCGGCCCCGCGGGAACCGGCCGCTAAGGTCCTCCGCGTCCCGCCGACGCAAGATTTTGTCATAAGCGGCAAGGGCGACGCGCCGGCCTGGAAAAAGGCCCCTTGGGAACCGCTCCATCTGCGCGCCGCCGACGGTCACCAATACCAAACCCGCGTCAAGATGCTCTACTCCCAGACCGGACTGTACGTGCTCATGGAGGCCGAGGATCGCCTCCTCACCGCCACCATGAAGGAGGACTTTCTGGACCTCTGGAACGAGGACGTGTTCGAGTTCTTCCTCTGGCCGGACGAGCGGCATCCGGTCTATTTCGAGTACGAGATCTCGCCGCTGGGCTTCGAGTTGCCGATCCTGATCCCCAACTTCGGCGGCGAGTTCCTCGGCTGGCGGCCCTGGCACTACGAAGGGAAACGAAGGACCCAAAAGGCCACCACGGTCGTGGGCGGTCCCAAGCGGTCGGGCGCCCGCGTGACCGGCTGGAAGGCCGAGGTTTTGGTGCCGTACGACCTGCTCAAACCCCTCCAGAACGTCCCCCCGCGGCCGGGAACACGTTGGCGAGCCAATTTCTATCGCGTCGATTACGACGACGGCAAGACCACGGGCTGGGACTGGGCCCGGGTCGGACCGAGTTTCCACGAGTTCGACAAGTTCGGCACGCTCGTCTTCGAGTAGAGCCGTACACAAGACGGGGCTCGCGAAACCGGCCACGTGCCGCACGTTTCGACGTCGCTTCGCGACCCGCTCGACGCTAAGGTTACAAAAAACCACGCCGAAGGCGTTTAACAACATAGCCCAGGGTCGCGCAGCGCACCCTGGGATGAGAGGCGATCAAACGTCCCGAAACCCCGAAGGGGTTTTACAAATCCGGGTGGGCGCCCGAGCTGGCACGTGTGTTGTGAAACCCCTTTGGGGTTTCGGGGCCCATCGCGCGGCTCCCTGCCCCAGGGTGCGCTGCGCGACCCTGGGCTGTGTTGTAAAACCGCTTCGCGGTAATGCCCGAAACCTTGTCTGGCCAGATCAAACGCACGAGCTTCCGCAACCCCGAAAGAGGCTTTGGCCTGCTCAAGCTGAGGGTCGAAGGTCCGCGCGATCTGGCGTCCGGGTCCATTCGCCAGATCGGTCTCCCATCTCGCCGCCAAGAGTGCCAAACACTGGGTTGACGGCTGAAACGCGAGTTGCTTGAAATCTTTCGCTCAGCGCTTCACCGCGGGGTTCTGCGAGTCGGGAACCGGCCAGGTGGCCCGCTCGTCGCTGCGGTACAGGCCGATCTTCTCCAAAGGAATCTTCTTAAAGCCGAGCTTCCAGGCGGGCGAATCGTCGCGGAGCCGGAAATCGAGGCCCGCCGCGTCCACGAAGCGCGGGTCCACGTTCACCAGGTTGTCTTTCATCGTGACCAGGGGCCGGGCTTTCCCCTCGATCTCGTCCCACCGGCCTTTCCAGCAGATGTTGCGGGCGACGACGTTGCCCTTCGGCGCCGCCGGATCGTCTTCGAGAATGCCGACCAGTGGGGGATACCGGTCGCGGTAGGGCGGCTCGCGGAAACGCGTGCCCGACAGGGTCCCCTTCTCCCGGCCTTCCTTGATCCACGTCTGGGCGTGATAGCCGGCCCAGCCGAGGGCCCGGGCGTCGATGTGCAGGGCGGGCTTGCAGTCGACGAAGACGTTGTTCTCCACGAGGCAATCGCGGCCGCCCTCGATAAACGCCGCCCGCGGCACCTGGTAAAACACGTTCCCCGTGATCTCGGTCCCGCAGAACATGTCGTCGAGGTAGACGCCCACGCAGCCTCGCCGCTGGAAGCCGTAGACGTGGTGCATGAAGTTGTGCCGGATCACGGTGCCGCGCATGGTCCAATTGCGCCCGGCGTAGATGGCCCCGGCGTCGTTCGATTCAAAGCAGACGTTGTGGATCTCGTTCAGCTCGATGAGGTGATCGTTGCCGCCGAAGCTGATTGCCTGGTGCGGCGCGTGGTGGATCAGGTTATGCGCCACCCGGTTGCCTACGCCTCTGATCGAGATACCGGCGCTGTACATCGGTTTCCACCGGCCGTAGTGGTGGACGTGGTTGTTTTCCGCCACCAGGCGGGCGGGCGCGAGGGTCTTGCGGTCGCCGCCGGAGAGCGAAATCCCGCCTTCGGCCATCTGGTAGACGTCGCAACCGACGACCGCGTGGGACCGGCCGGAGACGACGACCGCGCTGCGGCCGCCGTTGCGGATCGTGCAGCCGGTGATCCGGTTGTGCGATCCGCCCCGGACCACGAGCGCGGTGTCTCGCATGGCTTCCAGCGTCAGACCGCGGATGGTCACGTGCGACGTCTCCTGGAGCCGCACGAGCGTCGGCACGACGGACACGATCACCTGCCCTTGCTCCAATAGGGCCGGAGGCCAGAAGTAGAGGATTCCCGTCTGGCGGTCGAGATACCACTCGCCGGGCTGGTCGATTTCGGCCAGCAGGTTGAAGGCGTAGAACCACTGCCCCGTGCGGTATCCGTAGCCGTGGTGCGGCTTGGCCAGCGTGATCGTCCGCTTCTCGGGATCGATCGCGGCGACCTTCTGTCGCTGGTCGGCCCAGTCCCAGAACCAGTAGCCGTGCAGCCATACGTCCTTTTCGGCAACCCAGCGGCCAGCGCGATCGCCCTCGTAGGCCAAGATCCCTTCCGCGCGCCCCTTGGTCCCACGCACGTCGACCAGGGTCGGCCCCAGGACCTGGGCGATCTTGATGAAGCCCTGATTGGGCCAGCGGGCCAAGATCATCGGCTTCTCCTGGAAGAACAGGTCGATGCCGCGGCCTCTCGGCTCGCCGTAGTCGGTGATGCCCTGGGCCTTCAGGTCGGCTTGGAGCACCTTGCCCCGGGCGGCGGGATCAAGGCGTTCGAGCACGGCGGGGTCGGACACCCGGCGGAAACCGGTCACGCGCTTGCCACCGATCAGTCGCACCGCCGTGCCCGGCTGCCCCCGGTACTCGATTGCGGACTGCTCGGTGCCCGAATCCTCCACGCCCAGCTCGAACGTTTGACTCCGCTCGTAGACACCGCCGCCCAACAATACGGTCACTCCGCCGTCCGGCAACGCCCCGGCTTTCTTCAGCTTCCGAATCTCGTCCCGCGCGCGTTCGAGCGAGGCCAACGGGCCATCGGATTTCTCGGCGTTGGGCTCCGCCAGCGTGCCGGACCACGCGTCGTTGCCCGTGGGCGAAACGTAAAGTCGCAGTTCGCCTGCCTCGGGTGCTCGCCCCGTGCCCAGGGCAAGTACGAGAACCAACACCCCGGCCGCGAGAGGAAACTTGCCGTCCTGAGTCACAGGGCCTCTGTTCACAATGCCTCTGTTCACAGGGCCTCTGTTCACAATGCCTCTGTTCACAATGCCTCTGTTCACAATGCCTCTGTTCACAATGCCTCTGTTC
>CAZUAM010000207.1:9949-10615 GCA_964618095.1 uncultured Planctomycetaceae bacterium
ATTGAAATCCTCCCGGTTTGCAGGGCCTCGCCGACCTCTGGGCCGACTACGCCCGTCAGTGGAGCGTCCGAAGGCTTCGGGCAATGGATCGCGGACGACAGCCACTTCGGCGGTTGCCGCGACCGCGCGTCACGTTGGCCGCCAGTATACCTCGGGGAGGGCCCAACTGCACGGGGCACCGCCTCGCCGGCCTGTGGCCGAAGAGCGTGCCGCAACGGACGGGGGCGGTTCCATTTGGACAGTGGGGGCCGCCGCCCCGGTAGCCCGTGACCTCCGCCGAAGTGCCCCGCACCTGAAACTCGACCGCGGCACCGATCGCGTCGCCGGCGGCCAGGCCGAGGAGACTTCCGCCTTGGCGATCGCAGTCCGAGCCTCTTTTGCGACACACGGATTGCCTCAGGTCGCTCAGAGCGGGCCGGCACGGGGGCTCGGCCGGCCGTCGCCGGCTTGCGCGAGTGGAATAGGGCAACGGGCCTTGTGCGAGTGATTGACCGGGTGAGGGGGGGTTTGACAGCGCGCCCCCGGATGGGGGATGATAAAGCAGTCAGGCCCCGGTCAGTTTCCGCAATGGCGGCGGGAACTCTCTTCCGCTCGGCCGCGTCTGAGACTACGGACCTGCTGTGAACGACGACGCCCAACTGATAGACGAGACCCTGGCGGGCCACT
>CAZUAM010000208.1:0-10587 GCA_964618095.1 uncultured Planctomycetaceae bacterium
CGGTAGAGACAGACGGGATCCTCCGTGGCGATATCGAGCAGCACCTGTTCCACGCCCCGGCCGAAGGCCACGCCGTTGATGAAGTCCTGCACGTGGAAGTCGCCCGCCGCGATCGCCAGGTCCGGGTACTGTTTACAGATGGCCGGGATGGCGTGATAGTCGAACCAGTCGGGGTCGGGCCAGTCGAACGCCTCGGTCTGCTCAACCGTCGTCCACTGGGCATAGGGCTTCCCGACCGGTTCGGCATATTGGCCGTACTCGTTGGGCATAGGGCGGCGCCGGATTCCCCAGATGTTCATCGTCGACCCGTCGTCGAAACTCTCCAGCGGCGGGCCGACGTAGGGCGGACTGATGTAACGAATGTCGGTGCCCAGCCGCTCCGGCACCAGGTTCTCACCGATCGTGCCCGCCGGCGAACTCAACACCGCTCGACCGTCGGTCCGGGCGGTGATCCCGAAATACCCCAGCAGCCCCCGATGGATCTCCGGCGTGGCGAAGTAGTCGCAGGGGGTGAAGTCGGGCTGGCAATGCTCCAGCGCGGCCCGCACACGTTCACGCGGGGTCATCTGAAATCCTTTCCCTTGCTGCCGGAGGATGCGGAACACGCACCACACCAATCACTACTCAATTGTTCCGTGGCACGCAACCCAGCAGACGGAAGGCCCCGGTCGGAACCTCCCGCCCTGGCTCCACGACCTTGCGAACAAGGCCGAAATCGTTCCCCATTAGCACCATTCGCCGGGTGGCATCGCCTTCCAACCTCAGGAAGGTGTCCACGGCCGTCTGAGGTCGGCAGCCGCGAATGAGGGCCCCTCGGGTTTGGGCCAGTCGAATCGTGGCGGCGGCCTCGGGCCAGAACCGGGCATCCAGGCCGTCAATCAGCACGTCTTCCACGTCGTCGCAGACCAGTGCGTGGCGCAGATCGGGTTTGGCGGTCTGCAACTGCACGTTGCTGAGGTTCAGGCCCTTCACGTGCCGGCAATAAAGTCCATACGCAGGAAGCCGTCCGAACATCGAGTACTCGGGATAAGCCGTCGGATTCTCCGGAATCGCGCGGGCCGCATCTTGCCGGGTTCCGCCGCCCGCGAACGACAGCCTGATGTTGCTGAGCGTGAGGTTTTCGATCTTGGCTTCCGGCAGGCCGGCGATGGCACAGCCGGTCGGATTGGCACCGGCGGCCTCGACGTTGGTGATCGTGACGTTTTGCATTCTCCCCATGCCCGGCTTCTCGCTGCCTTTTTTGAAGGGACGGGCGCGATTGCCCAGCCGCACGAAGATCGGCGCGCCGACCCGCTCCATGGTGATATTGGAGACGACCACGCGATCCATCACCCCGCCGTCCACGATTTCCAGCGCTATCCCGGCCAGACGTGTATCGTAGATCGAACAGCCCGTAATCACGATATTCTCAAACCCACCGTTGGATTCGGTGCCCATCTTCAGGGCGTTGCAGTAGCTGCTCAAGACGCAGTTGCTCACGACCACGTTGCGGCACGGCCGGGCCGAGGTGCTCTTCAGAACCAGGGCGTCGTCCCCCGAGCAGACGTTGCAGTCGGAGATCGTCACCCGCTGGCAGCCGTCGATGTTGATGCCGTCGTTGTTGTGGTTCACTCGGCTTCTGACCGTGAGGCCGCTGAGGCGGACGTCGTCGCAGGCCAGGTAGTGCTGCATCCACATCGGCGAGTTCCTGAACGTGACGTCCTTGACCGCGACACGGCGACACTGAATCAGGCGAATCGTATACGGCCGCACCTTGTACGGCCCTTGGAACGAGCGCCCCTGGCCGTCGATGGTGCCTCGTCCTGTAATCGCGACGTCCTCGAGCTTCTCACCGTAGATCAGGCTCTTGTCGGTGTAATTGTCCGTGTAGGACCTCAAGGCTTGGACCGTTGGCGGGTAGTCTTTCAGGTCGGTGCTGCCCAGCAGCGTACAGCCGGCGGCAAGTCGGAGCGTGACGTGGCTTTTCATATAGATCGTGCCGGAGAGAAAGGTTCCGGGCGGAAAACAGACGGTTCCGCCCCCCTCGGCGGTACACCGGTCGATCGCCTTCTGGATCGGCTCGGTCGCGAGCGTCTTGCCGTCGGGCTTGGCACCGTAGTCGCGGACGTCGTAGAGCTGCTCCGCCCCAAAGACCGGGACGCCGGTCAACAGACAGAGGAGCCCCGCGGCGGCAAGGTGCGTGGTCTGGTGCATGATTGCTGTTCTCCTTGGGTTTGTGTCGTCGTCAGCTCCGGGCGATATCCAGCTTGGAGATCTTGCGGGCAAGCTCGACGATTTCGTCACGGCCGTGCTTGCCGTTCTCGATATTGTCGTACCATCGCGGGGGAATCCAGGATGTTCCGTGCAGCGCACCGGCCAGGGCCCCCGCCATAGCCCCGATCGTATCGGTGTCGCCGCCGAAGCCCACGGCGCGCAAGATGCACTCCTCTGGCGTCTGGGAGTATCTTACAAACGCCCAGAGGGCCGCGGCAACGGCCTCGGAGGCCCGGATCCCGTTGCCGACCCTGGCGATCACCAACGCATCCGAATCTTCCTGAATCAGGCCTGCGGAAACGGCCTCTAGCTTCGCCTCGACGATGGTCGTCCCGCTGGCCTCTTGAAGCTCACCGACCAACTTCTGCGGGTCGAAGTTGGGCGGGTCGGTGGTTGCTGCCAAGGCAACGGCCTTGGCCTGGACGAACGCCCCGTCGATGCCCTCGGGATGGACGTGGGTGCAGAGCAGGGCGTCTTCGACGGCGCGGTGCAACATCTCGTCGGGGGCGTGGCGATAGGCCAGCCCGACGGGCGCGATCCGCATTGCGCCGCCGTTGCCGAAAGAACCGTCGGGGAACTGTAACCGGCCGGTCCCTCGATAGTCGGCTCCTTGCCGCAGCGCCCGCATTACCCGATGGGCTGCACCGCCATAGCCTCGCCAAGCCTCGTAGAGCTCGGCATAGTTTGCAGAAACGTGCTCGGCGTCGACGCGACCGCGTTCCGCCACACTGGCCGCCAGGGCCACGGTCATCTGCGTGTCGTCCGTATATCGGCCGAAGCCCCGGCCGAGGTCGAGGAAGTCGCGAAGCTCTCCAAATTCCTCGCGGATGTCGGCCGCAGATGATCCTTCCACGGCCGCGCCGAGGATATCCCCGCAGGCACAACTCAGCAGGCAGCCCACGCATCGGTCGTCATGCGAAGCGCTCATTCGATTCGGTCGGTGGTGATATCGGGTGTGTTCGGCGTGAGAGTATCCGCAGGGGGCGGTCACCGGCGAACGACACTGGGCACGGCCAGTTCGATCAGCTCGTCCTGGGGATCCTGCTCGCAGGTGATCGTGTAGGGGCTCGGCTCCTGCAGCGTGACGGTTTTCGTCTTCAAGACACCCGCCTCGCGCCACTCGTGGTGCACGCGGACCGGGCTGGCCGGACGCGGCCGGTCGTCCACGCAATGGGCATAGATCCGGATATTGTTCAGGGCCGGGTCGCCCACGTAGCGAACGTAGACGCACGCGGCCGGCATGTTCAGCCGGACCTCGCGGTCGGCGTTGCAGTTCCAGTGGTCGTTGTCGGTGGGGACCTCGGCGCCGTAGATCTGACGGAAATCCCCCGGCTTATCGACGGCGTAGGCGATTGTGTTTCGGGTATTGCGGGCGGCGGCGTGCTGGTGCGTGCGGAAGGCTGCGCCCGCGGAAAACCAGGCAATCTTCGCGCCCGGCGGCGGCTCGACCTTGGCCACCAGCGGACCGTGGACCCGGCTGGTGCGTCGGGCCGGATCGTAGTCGTCCGGCGGTTCGACCAGGTACTTCAAGAACTCCTCCGGCTGGCTGGCGCTGGAGCGGATCTCGACTACCCGGCTGTTCAGCCCGTAATGGTCACCCGTGCGATACTCCATCCGGTTGTCGCCCCGGCGCAACGCCGGCAGGGCGGCCGGGGCGACCTCGACCCAGGTGGTGATGTGCAGCCGGCGGACCACCGCCTCGCCCGCACGGCCCGACAGGGCGATCTTCAGCAGGCAGCCGTAGGTGCCGCCGACCTGTTGCGTCAGGTCCAGCTTGGCTGGTTGGCGGTCGACGTGCAGGTCTTCCCACGTCAGGCCGCCATCCAGCGAGATCGAAAGCCGCGCACCACGGGCGTCCAACTCGACGACCGAAGCATCACGATCTTCTTCGGTCGTCTCCAGGTCGCCGACGATCGGCACGATGATGTACGGCGTGCGGACCTCGAAGACGGCGTAGCCCTCGCCCGGCCTCCGCAGCGTCAGCCCGGCGGCCGTGGGATGGACGTTCTTCAAGTCATAGACGCCGTCGGCGAAGTCGGTCGAACGGTCGGTCAGATTCGGCCGGTAGACGAACCGCCCGTTGCCGTAGTTGTGCACCGTGAAGTGGCGGTGATTGGGCTTCGGCCCCCGCGGTTGCTGCTCGATCAGCTTCCTCAGCCACCCGAGCTTGTTGAACTCCGGCGAATGATGCCAGCGTCCGGCGCGGTGGGCGGGTATCGCATCCGCAGATACCCCCCACCGCCGCGGCTTCCACCAGCGGGTAAACGTCTCGCCCTGCCGCAGGACGTAGTCCATCGTGTGGCCGCTGAACTGGAACCCGTGGTAGTGGTTGACGGCGGTCTTCTGATAGATTTTGCGGGTCGAATCGAGCGGATCGTTGGGGAAGAAGAGCGGTCCGCGGTCCTTCCACAGCGAGGCGTCGCGCTTGGCCTCGGCCAGCGAGGCCAGCGAGCCGGGGCACCCGCAACGCGGGTCGCGGCGAAACACGGCCCGCACGTCGATATCCAGATAGTGCCACTTACCGTCGTAAAAGGCCTCGGTGGCCACGTGGTTCCAGGCCGGCAGCACCAGCATCCGGCCCCTGCCCAGGCCGATCCCCTCGCAGATCCCGGCCATGGTCGGCCCGAAGATGCCGCAGTAGGCGTAGCCGTAGACGTTGATGATCTTGACCGGGTCGCGGATGGTCCGATATTCGTTCATTACGTCGCGGCCCTCCAGGACCTCGTTCACGTGAAACAGCCCGGTCCGAGTATCGACCAGGTACTTGTAGACCTCCCAGGCGAGCCGATCGCCCTGGAGATCCCGCCAGCGCGGAAACCGGGCAAAGGTCTTCATGCTGTAGGCGTCGGCACGATGAGGCGAGACGACCCGCGGTGCATGGACGCGGGCTTCCGCACTTGCCGCCACGACCAGGACAGCCAACATCAAGATCGATCGGAGTATGGTCTGGTGCATGGGTTCACCCCTGACGAAAGTAGGAAACGAGGCGGCGCCGAAAACCTCGGGAACGACAGACGGCACCAAGGTCGGCTGGCTAGAGCTCGGACAGCTTCACACCCATCAGCCCAACGTGGTACCCGTTTTGTCTGAGGATCGCGGTGGCCTTGCCGTTGACTGCAAGCAACACAAGCAGTCCGACCAGAGGTATCAGGGTCAAGAACCCCAAGAGTATTCCGATCGGGACGCTATATACCTTGGTGGACAGCAGAAACACAAAAACCAGCCCGGTGATGGCAACCGCCACCACACTCAAACCCAAGATCGGCCGCAGTTCCGGAGGAAGAACGAACTGGGCAACCAGCGCGATCAAGTAGATCAGAATGCAGACAAGGATTCCCTTCTGGTATCTTGCCACGCTTCGGACGTCTTCTCGTCTGCCGCTCTTCACTCCGACTGCCGGCGTATACTCCATCGGCGATTGATAGGGGTTCTCGCTCATGGGTCGTTCCCTCCTTCCTCTCGGGGACGCTGCTTTCTCAGGATTTCCCGCCGGACGGCGCAACGCTAAGTATAGGCGGCCTAGAGTGTGCCGACAAGCCCCCAGAAATGCGGAAAAGTGCGTGAAGCGCGGATTGTTCACAAGGCACCCCGTTTCGCGGGCGGGCCTGCCCGCCGTGGCCATTGCAGCCAAATTGGAGAGTTGTTTTGCGCGGCGGGCAAGGTAAGCCCGCTAAACGCCGGATCGTGCCGTCGGGTGGCAATCTGGATTCGCACGGCGCCGCGGAGGCCAACCGGTTCGTCGGCCCCCCGGTTGCCGAAAGTTTCCGGGATTGTCGGGTTTTCTCTTGCACGAACTGCACTCCGGGACTACGGCTGCCCACCTGCCTGCGCAGTTGACCGGCGGGTGGTGGCGACCAATAATAGTGGACTGCTTGTGATTTGCAGTTGACGAGACCCCGGATTCGTTGTCGAGGAGACCACCGTGATCGTGCAGAACATGCTTTGCTGGAAGCTTTGGAGTCTGGTTTGTGTGAGTTGGCTTTCGCTGACCGCCGTGGCACTGGCGGCCGACAGCAGCTCCACGCAGCCGGGCGATTGGCCCCAGTTCCACGGCCCCAACCGTGACGCCCAGTGCGCGGAGACGGGTCTGTTGCAGCAGTGGCCCGAGGGCGGGCCGGAACTGCTCTGGAAAATCGAGGGCCTGGGCAAGGGCTACTCGACCGTGTCGATCACCGGCGGGAAGATCTTCACGATGGGCGACCGCACGCCGCCGGGTGGGGCCGAGTCGCAGTTCGCGATCGCCCTGGACCTCGGCAGCCGCCAGGAGCTTTGGGCGACCCGGGTCGGCCCGCCGCACGACGACGGGCCGCGCTCGACACCCACCGTTGACGGCGAGCTGCTCTACGCCGTCGGCACCGACGGCGACCTGGTCTGTCTGGAGACGGACAGCGGGAAGCTCCGCTGGCAAAAGAGCTTCGGACGGGACTTCGGCGGCCGGATGATGTCGGGCTGGAAGTTTAGCGAGTCGCCGCTGGTCGATGGCCAGAAGCTCGTCTGCACCCCCGGCGGCAAGGATGCGACCATCGTGGCACTCGACAAGAAGTCGGGCGAGCTGATCTGGAAGTGCGGCCTGCCGGACATCGGCAGCCGCGGCAAGGACGGCGCCGGATACTCCTCGATGATCGCCGCCGAGATCGACGGGGTCCGCCAGTACGTCCAGATCCTCGGTCGCGGCGCCGTGGGCGTCGAGGCCGAGACGGGGAAGTTCCTCTGGGGCTACAACCGGATCGCCAACAGGGTTGCCAACATCCCCACCCCGGTGGTCCGCGGCAACTACGTCTTTGTGACCACCAGCTACAAGACCGGCAGCGCCCTGCTGAAGCTGGCACGCAGCAGCGATAGCTTCCAGGTTGAGGAGGTCTATTTCCTCGGCCCCAGAGAGTTCGAAAACCACCACGGCGGCGTGGTCCTGATCGGCGACCACGTCTACGGCGGCGACGGCCAGAACAACGGCACGCCGGTCTGTCTGGAGTTTATGACGGGCAAGATCTCCTGGAAGCCGAGGGCCCTGGGGCGGGGTTCGGCCGCCGTGCTGTACGCCGACGGACACCTCTACTTCCGCTACCAGGACGGCCTGATCGCGCTGGTCGAGGCCACGCCCGAGGCCTTCCGCCTCAAGGGCACCTTCCGCACGGCGGTGAAGCTCGGCAATAGCTGGCCGCACCCGGTGATCCACGAAGGAAAGCTCTACCTCCGCGATCAGGACGTGCTGATGTGCTACGACGTGGCTGCGCGGCAGTAGGCAGCCGACGTGCCCATCCTCGGGCAATTTGAGGGCCGCATTCTCGCCGGCACGCACGAATCTCAACTCAATCCAGACCCTGCAACAGCCGGCCCACGCTGGTCTTGGCGTCGCCGAACATCAGGATGGTCCTGGGATCGGCGTAGAGGAGGTTTTCGACGCCGGAGTATCCCGGCCGTCGATCCAGGTTGCAGACCAACACCTGCTTGGCGTCGTGCGCCGCAAGAATCGGCATCCCCGCGATGGGCGTGCCTTCCGTGCTGATTGCCGCGGGATTCACCACGTCGCAGGCCCCCACGATCAAGGCCAGATCGGTCTGCTTGAACTCGGGATTGATCTGGTCCATGTCGAGTTGCATCTCGGGGTCGGCCTCGGCCTCGGCGAGCAGGACGTGCATGTGGCCGGGCATTCGTCCCGCCAGCGGATGGACGGCGAACTTCACCTCTTTGCCCATTGCCTCTAATCTGTTTGCGAGCTGCACCGTCTCGAACTGGGCGTGCGCCAGCGCCATGCCGTATCCGGGGATGATGATGACCTTCTTCGCGGTTCTCGCCGCTTCGACGGCACGCAAAAGCACGGCCTGCTCTTGGGATTCCTCGCGCTCGGCGGGTTCTGCGAGCGTTGTTGGTGGCGGGGGTTGTGGCTTGCTTTCCGCCGGCTGAAGCGGAGCCGCGCCCGATTTCAATTGGGTGCCGACGAACACCTTCAGCAGGTTCCTGTTCATGGCCTGGCACATCACGTGGGTGAGAATAGAGCCCGACGCGGCCACCGTGGCTCCACATGCGATCAGCAGCCGGTTTTGGATGATGATGCCGCAGAATGCCGCCGCCAGTCCGGAAGTGGCGTTAAGAAAGGAGATCAGCACCGGCATGTCGGCCCCGCCGATGCGAATCGAGAAGACGATGCCCAGCAGAATGGAAAGCAGAATCAAGACCAACAGCGCACCCGGCAGGGCCGGTCCGGTTGCGATCCCCGCCACAAGGCCCAGTGAGACGATTACCCCGAGGATTCCCCAAAGGATCACGCCGTGTTTCGGAAAGACGGTGGGCATTTGCCTCAGGAGGTTGGCCAGTTTTCCACTGGCTATCATGCTGCCGCTGAAGGTTGCCGCGCCGATCACGAGACCGAGAATGCCGGACAGCCGGCCGACGGTCGTCAGAAGGACCGTGTCCCGGGTCAACTCCACGTAGGAGACCAGAAACGCGGCCACGCCGCCTGCACCGTGCTGAAAGGCCACCATCGCGGGGATCTGGATCATGCTCACCCGCATGGCCACAACCCAGCCCACCAGCGACCCCAGGGCCAGGGCAGGAATGACCATGGCCGGCTCCAGAATGGGGTTCCGATACAGCACGATCGCCAGGGCGCACGAGAGGGCCAAGGCGGCGGTGAGGTTCCCCGATCGGGCGCCTCTTGGGGTTCGGAACTGCCCTATGCCCACGATGAGGATCAAGATGATCGCGAAATCGGTCAGCAGGTGCCACCAGTTATCCATCGAATTGGCGATCTAGGGAGACGGTTCTTTCTTCTTGAACAGCTTCAACATGCGGTTGGTGATGGCGAAGCCGCCCACCAAATTGAATGCCGCCATGAGGATGGCCAAAGCGCCGAGCCCCTTTGGGACGAGGTCCAGCTCGACTGCAAACAGCAGCAGAGCCCCCAAAATCGTGACGGCGGAAATCGCGTTGGTCATGGACATCAAGGGTGTATGCAGGCGCGGGGGCACTTTCGAGATCAGAACGTATCCGACAAGGAAGGAGAGCGCGAACACGGAGGCCATCAACAGAATGTCGGCCATCTTTTATTCTCCCGGTTTGCCCGGCCGCCGTTCAAGCCTTGTTCATGGCCTTCAGGGTGCCCTTGTGAACGATGTTTGCCTGGTAGGTAACCAGAGAGTGTTGCACGATCTCGTCGTCCACGTCCGGTGTGCCGAGGCCCTTCTTGAAGAGGTTTTTCACGTAGTGCATGATGTTGTTCGCGTAGAGCCAGCTTGCGTGCACGGGCATCGAGCCGGGTATATTCCACAACCCGCACAAGGAGACCCCGTACTTCACGATCTCGTGCCCCGGCTCGGTAAGCCCGCAATTGCCGCCCTGGTCGATGGCCACGTCCACAATCACGGACCCCGGTTTCATCCGGCGGACCATTTCTTCGGTGATCAGAACCGGGGCCACTTCTCCGGGCACCAGCGCACTGAGGATCAGGATATCCGCCTCCTGGGCGAGTGGCCCGATCGCTTCGCGCTCCCTTTCGATCCATTCGGGAGGGAGGGCCTTGGCATAGCCGCCCTCTCCGATCGCCAGTTCAGCCGGAACCTCGAAGCCGGCGACCTTGGCCCCGAGGCTGTCGGCCCCCTTGCGGGCATCCTGGTTGACGTCCACGGCCTTGATCGAGCCGCCCAGCCGTTTGGCGGTGGCGATGGCCTGGAGGCCGACCACACCGGCGCCGATCACCAAGAACCTGGCCGGCTGGACGGTCCCGATGGCAGTGCCCATGATGGGAATGAACTTCGGCAGTCGGTTGGCGGCGATCAGCACCGATTTGTAGCCGCTGATGGTGCTCATGGAGGTCAGGGCGTCCATTTTCTGGGCGCGCGACGTGCGCGGAATCCCG
Organism: uncultured Planctomycetaceae bacterium; assembly: GCA_964618095.1. Classification (GTDB taxonomy): domain Bacteria; phylum Planctomycetota; class Planctomycetia; order Pirellulales; family Thermoguttaceae; genus CAZUAM01. Next base: position 10,109 of record CAZUAM010000208.1, read on the forward strand.
TCCATCGTCAAGGCGGCGACGTTCTTCTCCCGCAAGGCACGGATCATCTCATGATTCTGTGGTGCCGCCGGATGCAGAAACGTGATCAGGATCGCTCCCGGGCGGATCATTTCCACTTCGTGTTTGCCGGTTTCCTCGTTGAGGACGGGCTGTTTTACCTTCAAGACCAGGTCGGACTGGCGGAAGAGGACCTCGGGATCGTCGATGATCGTCGCCCCGGCCTTCTGGTACTCTTGGTCGGATCGCAGGGCACCTTGGCCGGCCGAGGATTGCACCCGCACGTCGAACCCCATCTTGACGTACTCCTCGACCGTTTCGGGCAGTGCCGCCACCCGTCGCTCTCCAGCCAGGATTTCCTTGGGGATTCCCAGAATCATCAGAGGCCTCCGGACCAAGGTGAGGGGGTGAACGGGTGACGGGGTGAGGGTGGGCTGAGGAAAAACTCTAAGTCGGTGCAGGTTGTATTGTTGCGCGTTTGG
>CAZUAM010000209.1:0-8663 GCA_964618095.1 uncultured Planctomycetaceae bacterium
CGTGGCGCACGCCAGTAGCGATTTGAGCCGCGTTTCCAGCTTTCTGTCGGATCGTTGTCTTCCAAACCAGGTGCTCCCGGACGATTGCCGGAACGGATCAAGGAGCCCGCTCTTTCCACCTCTGAGTGAGGGCACCCTTGCCACCGGCCCGCCTCCGCCCTAGACTGATCCCCATGATCCGAGTCAGCCGGCAGCAGGACGTCACCGTCATTGAACTGGGCCCCAGCTATGAGTCGCTGGACGAGCGTGTCCTGGGGGAGATTGGCGGGGTGCTGTTGAGCGAGGCGACCAAGGCGGATCCGCCTCGCGTGGTGCTGGACCTCTCGGGAACGGGCTACATCGGGACGGCGTTTATCGAGCTTTTGGTTCGGGCCTGGAAACGGCTGACGCAGCGGGGTGGGACGATGGTTTTGTGCGGGCTGCGGCCCTTCTGTGCCGATGTGCTGCGAGTCACCCGGCTGGACCAGCTTTGGAAGGCTTTTCCCACACGGGATCAGGCAGTGGCCACCCTGGGGGAAAACGCCGGGCAATAGGCGTCCTCGCAGATATCGAGCCCGCTGCGATCCCTTCTGGGGGTCGGTTCAGGCCGACGGGCGACGGTAGTGCCGGTAAGCCAGAAGGACCTCGTAGAGGTCCGTGGAGATGGTAACCTCGTCGTCTTGGAAATCCCGGAGCCAGGTACGCTCCGATTGGACGGCGTCGGCCAACAGCGGCATGGCTTCCATCAGGGGGACGGTGACCGTTTCGTGGCGGTTCTGGGTTTCGGCAACGCCGACTGCGGCTGAATCATCATCGGGACCGCAATACAGGCGGAGATGACTTGGACTCATGACACATACTCCTTCGTCGAGAGAGGGCTCTGTTGTCGGCCGTCAACTCCGCTTGGTCCCCCCGGCTCAGGCCGGCGCCGCGCGCAGTTCCACGTGCCCGCCCTGATTTTCCTGTCCCTGTATCGGCAACAAGTGTCTTGCGGGTTTGACCTATTTGAGGGAAAATATGGTTTTTGCCCACAAACGATGCTGGCGCGGTCGTAGGTGAGAAGCCAATCTTTTGCAGATTGCCGGTTTATCGGGTAGTTTGGAGAAGAGAGATCCGTGTGGCGAATCTTGACAACCGGCCGGCGATGCGCTACAGTCCGATACGAGTAACCGCCCACCAAGGCAAGACTTGCGTCTGCTCCCACCCGACGCCTGCCGACCCCCTATGGCCAGCACGGTAACCATCGATTTGCGGCACGTGGCTCGCGGACTAGGGATTCCTCTGCGCCAAGTTCAGGCGGTAGTCGAGCTGTTGGACGAGGGAAACACGGTTCCCTTTATCACGCGGTATCGCAAGGACCAGACCGGGGGGTTGGACGAAGATCAGATCCGGCAAGTACAGGCCCGGTTGGCAAAAATGCGTCTGCTGGCCGACCGCAAGCAGACCATCCTCCGCTCGATCGAGGCCCAGGGGAAACTGACCGAGAAGCTGGCCAGACAGATCCACTCCGCGGGCACGACCAAGCGGCTGGAGGATCTTTACCTCCCCTACAAGCCCAGGAAGCAGACGCTGGCCACGCTGGCCCGCTCTCGTGGCCTGGAAGCCTTTGCCCGCGAAATCCTCGAAGCCGACCCGGCCTGTGCGGACCTGGATGCCCGGTCGAGCGATTTCGTCAACCCCGATCGCGAGATCCCCACGGTGGCCGACGCCCTGCTGGGGGCCGGCCACATCCTGGCCGAACAGTTCAGCGAGCAGGCCGAGCTGCGCCAGCGACTTCGCGAGATCTTGCAGCGGACCGGGAGGTTTGTCAGCACGCAGATCGGTGGCCAGGAGAAGGGCCAAACCGAACAGGCTGCAAGACCCGAAAAGTCGGCTGAAACCACTCAGACGCCCCACAGTCCCACCGACAAACCGACCGAGACCTCGGCAACGGCCGATCGTCGCGACGATCGATCGGCCGCAGCCTCCGAGACGTCGGACAGCTCCGCCGAGCCTCCGGCAGAGACCGGCACCGGGCAGCCGGCCGGAGAAGGTACGGAAGAGCAGTCCGAGCAGCCGTCCGAGCCGGCCACCCCGTCACTTGCCGAGCAACCCGCTGCGTCCCATGCCGAGCAACCGGCCCCAGCACAAGCCGGGGAACCCGCTCCAGCACAAGCCGAGCAATCGGCCCCAGCACAGGCCGAGCAACCGGCCCCAGCACAAGCCGAGCAACCGGCCCCAACAGAAACCGAGCAACCGGCCCCAGCACAGGCCGAGGAACCGGCGCCAGCACAGGCCGAGGAACCCGCCCCAGCACAGGCCGAGCAACCGGCCCCAGCACAGGCCGAGCAACCGGCCCCGCCAACTGCCGAGGCGCAGCCGAGAAGGCGCAAGAGCGGTCCAAAGCCGGTCAGGCTGAGCAAGAGAGAGCTGAAGAAGAAGAGGGTAGAAGAAAAGAAGATCAAGGCATTCCGCGACTACTTCGACTACAGCGAGGACATCAAGAAGATTCCACCGCATCGCGTGTTGGCCATCAACCGTGGTGAGCGGGCCAAGGTGCTGAGGGTGAAGATCGAGTCGGACCTCGAGGCCATGCACCGGACGTTGGACGAGCTGCTGGCACCGCCGGAGCATCCTCATGCCGAGTACCTGCGAGGCTGCGCCCGGGACGCGCTGAACCGATTGATTCTTCCCAGCCTGGAACGGGAGATTCGCCGCGAGTTGACCGATCGGGCGGAAGCCCACGCCGTGGGCGTCTTCGCCCGGAACCTCCGCAACCTGCTGTTGCAGCCACCGGTTCGCGACCGCCGCGTGCTGGCGGTAGATCCCGGTTTCAAGAGCGGCTGCAAGCTGGCCGCTCTGGACCAGTTCGGCAACATGCTGGAGCAGGGCGTAATCTTCCTGATCGGTCCGCCGGAACGTCGCGCCCAGGCCAAACAGAAAGTGATCGACCTGGTCAACCGCTACCAGCTTTCGGTGGTGGTCATCGGCAACGGCACGGCCTGCCGGCAGAGCGAAGAGTTCGTCGCCGAGTTGATTGCAGGTGAGCTGAAGGGCCGGGGCGTGGCCTACGTGATCGTCAACGAGGCGGGTGCCAGCGTGTATTCGATCAGCCGCATCGGCCGCGAGGAGTTCCCCAGTTACGACGCCAGCTTGCGCGGGGCAATCTCCATCGGCCGGCGGCTGCAAGACCCCTTGAGTGAGCTGGTCAAGATCGACGCGGCCAACATCGGCGTGGGCTTGTACCAGCACGACGTCAAGGCCAAGCACCTCCGCGACTCGCTGGACGAGGTGGTCGAGTCGTGCGTGAATTACGTGGGCGTCGACGTGAACACGGCCAGCCCGGCCTTGCTGGGGTACGTCTCTGGCCTGAACCAGTTGACCGCCCGACGCGTCTACGAGCACCGGCGAGAACACGGTCCGTTCCGCAGCCGCGAACAACTCCGGGAGGTACCCGGTTTCGGCGAGGCGACGTTTGTGCAGGCGGCGGGGTTCTTGAAGATCGCCGGCGGTGAAAATCCCCTGGATGCCACCTGGATCCATCCGGAGAGCTACGAGGTGGCAAGCCAGGTGCTGGCTCATCAGGGATGCGTGGTGGGCGATCTGACCGACAAGCAGGGGGCCGCCTCACTGGCCGAACGCGTCGCCGGGGTGGACCTGGACGCCGCGGCGAAACAGCTAGACGTGGGCACGCTCACACTCAAGGATATCGTCTCCCAACTGGTCCGGCCGGGACGCGACCCCCGCGAAGACCTGCCGGCGCCGGTGTTCAAACAGGGGGTGCTCAAGCTGGAGGACCTCAGCGCGGGAATGGAGCTGACCGGCACGGTGCTCAACGTGGTCGACTTCGGGGCGTTCGTGGACATCGGGATGCACGACAGCGGGCTGGTCCACGTCAGCCAACTGGCCGACAAGTACATCCGCGATCCGCACGAGGTAGTTGCGGTGGGCGACATCGTGAAGGTGTGGGTGATCGAAGTGGACAAGGAGCGGCGTCGGGTGTCGCTGACCATGGTCCAGCCCGGAACCGAGCGACCCCGACATCCCCGCCGCGGCGAGAAACGTGAGCAAGCCAAAGAGCCTTCCGAGGCCGGCGGCGACCACGGGCAGAGGCGGGGGAAGCCCCGTGAGCCGCGGGGTTCCAGGCCCAGGGGCCGCCCCGGATCCAAGGGGTCTCCCGGACGCAAGGGCCCGCCCAAGCCGAAATACCGCTCCAAATCCCGCCCCAAGCCGGTCATACCCATCACCGACGCCATGAAGACCGGCAAGGAGCCGATGCGCACCTTCGGCGACCTGGCACAGTTCTTCGAGCAGCAAGAGGACCAGCCCGACGGCAGCAAGCAGGAGGAATCGCAAGAGGCAAAGCCCGAAGCACCTGTGACGAAGGACCAAACACAAGCCCGAGAGCCCGAAGCACCTGTGACGAAGGATCAAACACAAGCCGTGGAACCTGAAGCACCAACTACGCACGACGAAACACATGATGCAGAGTCGGAAGCACCGGCCGGCCACGAGGAAACAGAAGCCGCAGAGCCCGAAGCAACCACACCGGACCAGGCACCAACGACCAACGACGAAGTGCAAGACAGGCAGGATGCAGGGCAAGGCACCCGGGAGCAAGGCGGGCCAAACGTTTAGCTTGGATTAGTCATAAGGAGTACCGTGGAAGAAGTTTAGCGGTCGCCGGCACGGCGACCCGTTTGCCCACTCGATCAGATGGAATTCCACAAACGACTGGAAAAGGCGATCGAACGCGGCCAGCAGGCGAGCAGCGCCCGGGCGCGGGCCGAGGCGGAAAAGGCCGTCACCGAAAAGGAGCTCGCCCGGCTCCACTCACAATACCGCCTGCAACTTTCCGAGCGGATCGAGGCCTGCCTGAGGCAACTGGCCGATCAGCTTCCCGGCTTCCGGCTAGAGACCATCGTCAGCGAGCGCGGCTGGGGCGCGGCGCTGAACCGCGACGACATCAAGCTGCGATCCGGCGGTGCGCGGACCAACTACTTCAGCCGCCTGGAGATGCTCATCCGCCCCGCTTCTGCCTACCACGTGCTGGACCTGACGGCCAAGGCCACCGTTCGCAACAAGGAACTCTTCAATCGCTCCCACTTCCAGCGCCTCACCGAAGTCGATCTGACTTCGTTCACCGAGATGATCGATCTCTGGGTGCTGGAATACGCCGAGCTCTACGCGGCGAAGAGGTAACCCCTTGGTTGCATAAACGAACCGTAGGACGGACTTCCAAGTCCGTCTTTTTCCGGGTCACCCTTGGTCTTGCAGGCATCCGTACATTTCACCCACGGTGAACTCTACGGAAAGGGCCTCGTGTTGATATGGAACTCGTGCGCGACGGACTTGGAAGTCCGTCCTACAAGATGTTTCTGCAACGTTGGGGGTAGGGCGGCAGCGGCAATCTTTCAAAGGTCAGGAAACGACGCCTCACGCTTCAGGGCGCCCATCCGGCCGCCGGCCGACCATGATCAGGGACATGCCGGGCACGGGGAGACAACGGTCGAGAAGCATGATTACGCCCAGGAGCCGGTCGAACCAGACCATCTGCCTGGGACTCAAATGGCGCCTGCGAAGGATTCGGCCCGAGAGCCACCAGGCGAGGGCGCCGAGCCTGCAAAACCTCTTGCAGAAGACCACCTCGAAGCCCGCCGCTTCCATCTTCTCCCGGAGCTCTTCCTCGCTGTAGCGGCGGTAGTGTCCGAGTTGGCCGTCCAAACCGGTGTAGAGCCACTTGCCCGCCGGCACCACGACCACGCAATGCCCTTGAGGAACAAGCGAATCGTAAAAACGCCGCAGGACTTGTTCGTCCGGCTCCAGGTGTTCCAGGACGTTTGAGCAAAGCACCGTGTCGAGGAGATCATCCTTCCAAAGCGAGAAGTCGTCCGCATCGGTCAGGTCGGCCTGCACCACCCGGACGTTCTTGCGTGCGCCGAACCGGTCGCGAAGCCGCGCCACGTAGGTGGGATCGTTGTCGGCCAGGATCAGCCGCTGATGATCCAGCAGCAGGCAGCTTAAGTTCCCGATCCCGGCGCCGGCCTCGAGGACTCGTGAGCCGATGTAGCGGGAACACCGCTTGAGGATCCAGCGATTGTACCTGCGTGCGCGGGAGACGGATTTGAGGACGTAGAACCCCGAGTGGTGCGTGAATCGGGTATCCAGAAATCGGCAGCGGACAATCTCCCAGAGGGCCTTCAAGCCGTCCCTGGCCCCGATTTTCTTGCCCTCCGCGTAGGTGCGGCCGGAATAGCTGATGGGAACCTCGTAGATTCGCGCCCCCCACTGTGCCAGGCGGCAGGTCAACTCGGGCTCGATCGTAAACGAATTGCCGTGCAGTCGAAGCTGCTTCAATACGTCGGCCCTCACCATTTTGTAGCAGGTCTCCAGGTCGGTGAGGTTGGTGTCGTTGAGCATGTTGGCAAACAACGTGATCGCGGCGTTGGCCAGGCTGTGCCAGAAGAACAGCACTCGCCGCGAGTGCCCCGCGAAACGCGAGCCAAACACCGCCTCCGCGTTTCCCTGAAGAATCGGCTCGATCAATTGCAGGTAGTCACGCGGGTCGTATTCGAGGTCGGCGTCCTGAACCACGGCCACGTCGCCGGTCATGTGCTCGATCGCCGTGCGAACCGCGGCACCCTTGCCACGGTTTCGGTGGTGGCGAAACACCCGAAGGCGAGGGTCCTCCCCGGCAAGCTCCTGAACCTCCTCCCAAGATCCGTCGGTCGAACCGTCGTCGACCACCACGATTTCCAGGTCCAATTCGAGAGGCGTCGCCAAGACTCGAGAGATGATTTCCGCCACCGTCCAACGCTCGTTGTACAGCGGCATCAACACGGAGAGCTTGGCGATGGCGGGAGTCCGGCCGCTGACCGGCGCCCCGCCCGAGTACTCCTCCAGCAACGCGCCAATCTGCTCTTCAGCGCGGGCGACGGAAACCGAGGCGATCGAACCGCTCGCCAGGTCATGCTCGGCGACGTTGTCCATTGGTTTCCGCCTCCCATCCGGCGCTTCGGCCGGCACATCGGTCAGTACGGCGCAATCATAGCGGATATTCCAGTGCCTCGATGCGAAATCCGGGAGTTGGTCTGGGTGCGGGCCGGCGGGCGAGAATCGCGCCGGCCTCTCAATCCGGCCCACCGGCAGAATCCTTCCCCTCTTTCGGCGGTCTGCGAGCCTGCGGCGTGGAGGCCGAGGCCGAGGTTGACCCGCCGGATCAAGGGAACGTAGCCGGAATCGGCTCGCCCGTCCGATCGACAACCGGCAAGCGCGGCGCGATCTCCGATCGGGCGAAGATCGAATACCCGTCGTCGCGGTAGACCCGATCCCAGGGGAGGTCCTGTTCTTCCATCAACCGGTCGAGCGGACTGCGGGCCGGCACCAGCACGGCGTCGGTCGGGTACCGATCGAGGATCGGCTGCCAACCTTTCGCGCCGCTGTAGAAAAGCACGTTCTCCTCGACGGCGCCGGGCGGATAGGCGGCCTCGTAGCGGCTGTCGATGCTGACCTTGACCTCCGGGTACAACTTCCACGAAACGAATCCGCCCACGGCGAACGGCACCATCAGATTGCCCCGGAAGCCGTTCTGTTTCAGATGCGCGACGGCCCCGGCGGGATAGGTGGGCACGCCCGGGTTGACCTCGGTTTCCACGGTGGGGAGCTGCAACAGCCAGAATTGATTGGCGATCGCCCAGCTTAACCCCGAGGCGGCGATCAGACTCCAGAGGCAAAACAGGGAGCGCTGCCGGCGGGCGCCGATTTCCCGAATGACACGCTCCAGCGGCGTCCCGCCCAGGTATGCCGGCACGTAGCAGATCCAGACCACCGCGTAGATCGAGAGATGCCGGAAGTGCCGGGCGGCCAGGTAGGCGGTTGCCAACACTGCCAGGAGGCCCGGCAGACCGCGCAGCCCCCGGCAGGCGATTGCATAGATCACCACGGCAAGCGAGATGCCGTAGAGCAGAAGAATCGCCGGATGTTGCGATTGCTGCCACAGGGGTTGCCACTCACTGACCAGCGGCCGCTGGAGCGAGATCGCATGGAAGAGGTAGGGGACGTACTCGAATCCATAGGGATTGACCGCCACCAGCATCACCATTGCCAGGGCGGTTGCCACCAGGTGGCCAAGGCGTCGGGGCAGCTCGCCGACCGTGGTCCCGCTGCCCAGCTCTCGCAGGAGTTGCTCGAGGATATACAGCCCAAACAGACCCAACCCGACCACAAATCCCGCGTGGAGATTCAGCCAGAGTACATAGGCGGGGAGCCAGACGGCGATCCACCACCGCCGGCCCCGCCGGTCCTCCTCCAAAAAGAGCAACAAGAGCACCAAGAACAGCAGGCTGAAGACCTGGGCTCGCACGGTGGTGAAACCGATCCGTCCCAGCCCGATCGCCAGCAGGCCGAGCCAGGCCACGACCTGCCAGTCGGCTTGCCGCCGCAGCGCGCAGCCGACGCATCCCACCGCGATGGCGGCAGAAAGGGAGTATTTGAGGACCATCAGGCCCGCGGATCCGGTTCCCGCGGCCACGGTCAGCAGGTAGAGCACCGCCCCGTGACCCCATTCGTGATGAACGACGGGACTGACCGTGGGTGTGTAGGCGAAGGTATCCTCTCGGGGGATCGATCCGCGGGCGAGGGCCTCGCGAACGAGGGCCATTTGGTGCCAGATGTCCAGGTCGGCGATCCGCAAGGGACTGATGAAG
>CAZUAM010000209.1:8673-10566 GCA_964618095.1 uncultured Planctomycetaceae bacterium
GTCGCCCGTTTGACCCAGCCACCCGACACGTCCGGAATTCGCCCGGCCAGTTCCAACGATTCAGCCTCGCATGGTGTTGCCTTCCGTCGGCAGATCGCAACTCAATCTTCCGCCGGTGCCAATGCCAACTGCTTCAGGGCGTCGAGCACGACCAGTACGTCGCCCAAGGAGATCTTCCGCCATCCGGCCGCCTTGTGGCGCCCGATGGCACGCCGGAAGGCCTGATACGCCTTGTTCAGGTCGGGCGGCAAGGGCGCGAAGTTCTCGAACGGGCGGAACGGCTCGCGGGCACCGCCCGAAGGGTGGTCGGGCCGGCCGGCCGACGGGCCCGACTGCTGCGAGGTATCCGCCTTGCCCGCCTGGTGTGCCAGGACTTCCGGTTTCTGGTGCGCCACCGGCTGCGCGTCCCGGACGACGCCCAGCGAAGCGGAAACTACCCCGGGCACAGCCTGCTGGTCGGCCGGGGTGAAGTCCTCGTCCAACTCGGCCGCGATCACGTCTTCGTCGCGGGGTTTCTTCTGGGCTGGGGCACCGACGGCTTCCCAACGCTGGTGGCGCATTCGGGCGACCGACCAGCCGTTTTGCACGGCCCCTTCCAGCCACATCTCGGCGTCGGGCCAGTCCGCAGCGGCCTGAAAATGGCTCCAGTACAACCCCGCGTACTGCCGGTGGACCCGTCCGAATCGCTCGTAGACCCTGCGCAACCGGCCGGTGTGTTGCGGGCTGACGCCGCCTGCCCGGCGGCTCCAGGACTGGTCGCTATAGCTGCCCGGAGGCGCCCCGGCCTCGATCAGTGCCCCGCGCCACTGGCAGATGATCCGCCCCTTCTCCCAGTTGGTCGTGCTGACCAGGCGGTTCCAGCGAGCCAGGTACTCGCGGGAGGTTTCTTCGACCAGTGGGGTATCCCCGCCGGCGGTCTGCGTGTCGATTGCTTCTGGGGGGTACGCGTCCGGGCGTTTGTCCATCGGGCAAGATCCTTCTCTTTTGGGGAGTAGATCCCTTTCAGCAGCGGCGGGCCGTCGACGCGGATTTCAAGGGAGTGATTCTACCACGACGCCGGGAGTATCATCCAGCAGCCGGGGCACTTGACAGACGGCAAATTGCCGCCGCAGCCCGGAATCGCCGCAAGAGCGCGGCCTGCCATCGACAGCGCTGGAGAATCTCTTCCCCCCAGCCAGGGGCGCCGCCGGCGCGCCGATCGGCACCGGAGGGCCCCATGAACAACACGTGAGGGCGCGTCGCTGGAGCTACCCAAACCATTGCACCCCGGCAACTTGTGTGCTAGGATTATCGCGATTGGGGGGGCGTTATGGGCAGCGGCGCGCCTCATTAACAACTTAAACCTGCGCCATGAACTAATAGTCATGTCGCTTAATTGAGCCGTGTTCTTACGATGCGTTGCCCAAGCTGCGACAAAGCGCTGACTTGCGAGACCTTTCACGGGCAAACGATTGATCGCTGTCCTCTCTGCGATGGTATCTGGCTCGATGAATCTGAATTGGGGCCCGTTGTTCCACAATTCGCGTCGCCTGATTCTCCGAGTGCAACCCCGAAACCATGTTCGGACGGACTGACCTGCCCCAAATGCAACGGCTCAATGGCACCATTCAATTATGCGCATGATTCTGGGGTGTTCATAAACAAATGCGCGTCTTGCGGCGGTATCTGGCTTGAATCGGGCCAACTTGAACTCCTCGGCCAATATCGAGCCGGCACGCCCGCGATACAATCCCTTGGAAACGCGTTTGCTGACGAAATGCGAAGATCAAACAGGTGGCAGTTTGCACGGCGCGTTCTTCGATCTCGTCTGCTTTCGGGAATTGTCGCCATGGTCTATCTAGTCGTCGCATTGCTGGCGACCGCAAATCCAGAGCCTCGACGGACTGCTCTTCT
>CAZUAM010000210.1:0-10562 GCA_964618095.1 uncultured Planctomycetaceae bacterium
CCGGGTGTTCTTCGGGCACGTCGATCCGGATGAGCGGATTGTGGGCGTGGGGCGCCGCGTGTTTGAGCTGACGGAGTTCCTGGTGGAGATCCTGGGGGTGACCGATACCGGGGCCCGCTTCCCGCACAAGGTCACCCTGCACAACGGCTGCCACACCCGCCGGGAGCTGGGCGTGGTCGAGCCGCCGCTAAGGCTGCTGGAGAGCGTCCGGGAGATGACCTACTGCGAGCTGCCCGACATGGAGGACTGCTGCGGCTTCGGCGGGACGTTCAGTGTGAAGATGCCCGGCATGTCGCTGGCCATGGGCCGGACCAAGGTCGAGAACATCGTCAAAAGCGGCGCCGAGGTGGTCGTCTCGCCCGACATCAGTTGCCTGATGCACGTGGGCGGAATGTTGCAGCGCGACGCGGAGACGAAGCACATCGAAGTCAAGCATATTGCGGAGGTTCTTGACGCTGGTGTCCAGTAGGGCTAAGCCGCAAGCGGCCCTGACCCTAGCCCCTCAGATCATGTCCACCGAAGATCTCCATCTCGAAGGCGCCCCGTTCCTGAAGGAGCAGACCGCCGGGTTGTATGAGCCGGCCGGGTCGAAGGCCGCCGGCGAGGCCGCCGTTCGATCGACGAAGCAGAACCGGGAAATCACCGACGCCATCCCGTACTGGCAGGATTGGCGAGAGCAGGCCCGGGCCATCAAGGCCTTTACGGTGGCAAATCTCGACAAGCTGCTGGTCGAGTTCGAGCGGAACATCACCGCCCGGGGGGCCACGGTCCTCTGGGCCGACTCTGCCGAAGAGGCCAACCGCCACGTGCTCGAGATCGCCCGGGAGCACAACGTCAAGAGGGTGGTCAAGGGCAAGTCGATGGTCAGCGAGGAGATGGAGCTGAACCACACGTTCGCCGCGGCGGGGATCCGGGCGTTGGAGACCGACCTGGGCGAATACCTGGTCCAATTGGCCGGCCAGCGGCCTACGCACATCGTTACCCCGGCCCTGCACCTGTCGGCCGAGGACGTCGGAAGGCTGTTTGCCGAAAAGCTGGGCGAGCCTTTCAGCGCCGAGCACGGAGACCTCACGAACATCGCCCGACGGCAGCTCCGCGAAGAGTTCCTGCGTGCCGACATGGGCACCTCGGGAGTGAACTTTGCGATTGCGGAGACGGGCACGCTGGTGATCGTCGAGAACGAAGGGAACGTGGGCCTCTCGACGGCCACCCCGCCGGTGCACGTGGCCCTGATGGGAATGGAAAAGGTGCTGCCGCGGATCGACTACCTGCCGGTCTTTTTGCAGCTTCTGGCCCGGGTGGGGACGGGACAGAAGCTGACCAGTTACACCCACCTGATCCACGGTGCCACGCCGGGGCGGAAGCTGTACGTGATCATCCTGGACAACGGCCGCTCGAAGATCCTCAGCGACCCGGCCGCCCGGCAGGCGTTGCGCTGCATCCGCTGCGGGATGTGCCTGAACGTCTGCCCGGTCTATCGCCGCGCGGGCGGATGGGCCTACGGCTGGGTCTACCCGGGCCCGATCGGATCGATCATCACGCCGCACCTGGTGGGGCTTGATAAGGCCGGCGCGCTGCCGTTCGCCTCGTCGCTTTGCGGTGCCTGTAGCGAGGTCTGCCCGGTGAAGATCGACATCCCCCACCAGTTGGTCCACCTGCGGCATCGGGCGGTGGGCGAGCCGTCGCCGATGAACTCCGCCACCGAGCGATTGACTTGGAGACTTTGGGCCTGGGCGATGAGCGGGCCGAAGCGGTACCGGCTGGCGATGTGGGCGGTTCGGCTGGGGGTGCGATTGACGAAGCTGTTGCCCTGGCATCCGGGCAAGCTGGGCGCCTGGACCCGCGGCCGCGAGCTGCCCAAGGTGCCCGGCCCGGCATTTAGAAACTGGTGGCGCCGTAACCATAGTGATTTTGAGAAATGAGCCGTTTGCCGCTTGGAGAAGCATGATGCTAAGCCGCAAGCGGCACCAACCCCTGACTCCTGACTGCTGAAACATGACCAGCCGCGACGCGATCCTACGGCGAATCCGAACAGAGCTGGCTGACCGTGCGCCGGCCGATCCGCCGCCGGTTCCCGAGGTCTGGCCGCGGACCGATCCCGGGGCCGAACAACTGGTGGAACGTTTCACTGAAGAGCTAAAGGCCGTCCACGGCGAGGTCATCCGCTGCGGCTCGATCGAGCAAGCCCGAGGGAAGCTGGCCGAGTTGGTGGAGCAGTCGCAGTGGGGGCGGATCGGCTCAGTCGATCGTCCGGTCTGCCGGGAGCTTCTCTGTGATCTGGACCCGCAGCAGGTGGCCTGGGCCAAGCAGCACTGGGAGCCGCAGGCCATGGCGGAACTTCCCGCGGGCCTGGTGGCGGCCGAGCGGCTGCTGGCCGACACGGGTAGCTGCCTGATTGCCTGCGGCACGCCCGAGGAGCGGTTGATGTGCTACTTGCCGCCGGCCAGCCTGGTGGTTGCCCGGGTGGATCAGTTGGCCGAGCACATGCCGGCCGCCTGGGAAGCAATCGGCCGGCAGACCGCCGATCCGCAGCGCCGCGGCGAGTTTGTGTTGGTGACCGGCCCCAGCCGCACGGCGGACATCGAGAAGATCCTCATCCTGGGCGTCCACGGGCCGAGGCGGGTGGTGGTGATCCTGGTTGGATGACCGCTTGATGCCCAGCCGCGAGCGGCTTACAATGGGGAGCGAGGATACACGCCATGGCGATTACCTGCCCGCGGTGCGGAGCGGGTTTTGACGTTACGTTGTTCCAGTTCGGACACCGGATCCGATGTGATTGCGGCGCAGTGTTGGAGTTTCCGGGAGTTGATCTGCGTAGCGGCCACACGGTGTCCGGCCCGATGCAAGCACAGGAGGACGGGCGGATGGCGGAAGTGGGACTTGGCAAGGTGACCCATTACTTCGGCAAGATCGGCGTGGCCGCCATCGAGATCACCCAGGACACCCTGGTCGTAGGCGACACGATCCGCGTCAAGGGTCACAGCAGCGATTTTACGCAGACGGTCGACTCGATGCAGATCGACGGTCAACCGGTCGAGGAGGCCACCGTGGGCCAGTCGGTGGGCATCAAGGTAGCCGAACACGCCCGCGAACACGACGTGGTCTACAAGCTGGTGGAGTGAGAGGCGCGGTGCCGCTTGGGGCTTAGCCGTCCTCACCGAACAGGAGGCAGAGCACGTCCAGGGCGCGGACGGCGCGGGAGGGATTGCGGACGCCGCCGGACCCGAAGCAGTCTTCCCAGATCGCCATGGCGTAGCGCAGGTATTGCTCGCGCGACTCGGCAACCAGCTCGTCGCCCATCTCGGCCAGTAGCTGCGGCCAAAGCGTCTCGAGCTGCTCGAGCGCGGTCGCCTGCCCGTCGATCGCCTCATAGACCAAGTCGTCGAGGTGTTCCAGCCTCTCCAGCACGTTCGGCGAATCGGGGTGGAGCGTTTTTGAAGGGGCAGCCGCCTTGAGTTTCTCGATGGTCGCCTGGGAACTCTTGGCGAACCGAGGATGGGCGGGGTGGGCACGCTTGAGGCCTTCTGATTTTTCGGGCGCAGTAGGGGAGCTGCCCTCTTGCGGAAGTGGACTGTCAGCTCTTGTCGCTGGATGATCCGTGCGCAAGGCGGAGGCGTCCAGGTCTTCCAGCAGTTGCAGTCCCAGGGCGGAGAGGTCGTCGGGCGCGAGGTTGAAACGTCGCTTGGAGAGTTGCGTGGCCATGAACGAAGTCCGCCCGCACGTCAACACCCGTTCGATCAACCGTGCCCAGCCGTCGATAGGCATCGACTGCGGCGACCGGCCGTCGGCAAGTTCCAGCACGGTGACGTTGGGGTGATGGGCCACCCAGCGTCTCTCGGCGGGGTCGCCGGAGAGGGCCACCATCCGAAACGGCCGGCGGGAGGAGAACTTCAATCCGGTAGAGAATGAGAACTCGGTGCGGCATTCCGGCGGCAGGCAGCTCAACAGCCCGGCGATCAGCTCGCCGGCCGAGGGCCTGCCGGTCACCGCCAGGCAGGGCGAGTCGAGAGCCGCCTGGACCAGAGTGGCCATCGATCGGGGGCCGGGGTTGGCGGCCAGCCGGGCCAACAGGTTCTGGTCGACCGGGGCCGCCCCACCGGCCAACCGCAGGGAGTCAAGCCGCCGGGGCACCCGCTCGTAGACCTCCAACATGCCGCCGGCCAGGGCGGCGCGGATCAGCGCCAGCGGGTGGTTGGCGAATCTCCTGAGGACCTCCGGCGGCACGATCAGGCACTGGGTATAGACGCGGTGGCCGCCGCGGCTGCTGTATTCCCAGCCGGCGGCCGTGGTCCGCGAGACGCAGAATGCCCCACTGGGGAGCGGGTGGAAGTTAAAGCTCAGGGCCTCCGGGCCCAACTCCAAGAGGGAGTCGTGCGACGGTCCCCAGACGGCCAGCTCCCGGGCGTCCGCCTCGCAGACTCCGGGACTGCGGGCCACGACTTGATAGCCGGCCGAGCGATCGGTTTCGGCCGAGGTGAAAATAGCTTGTTCGACGTGTGCCATACCTCGAAGGCCACCCTGTCACGAGAGTTGTGTGAGTTCTTCCCGAATGTCTCCAGTGGTACGTCAATCCTGGCTGGGCCAACTCGTGTTCATCGTGCCGGATGGAGTTGCCGGCAACCGGGGGACAACGTTGCCCGGGAAGCTCCCGGCGCGCGCCCCCGTGCCGGCCATCGCCATATATCTGAGGGCATCCGGGAATTCCCGGACACCCTCAGATGTCTCACTGCGGTTCCCTAGTCCTTGGCCCGCTTGGATCCCAGTTTATCTAACAGCCACTCGAAGGGTTCGACGACTCCACGGGGTTCGACCCGCAACGGCACCTGGGTGCGGCCCTCGCTCATCGAGTCGCGCCAGGCACAGGCGCCGGCCACCCCGGCGGCGAAGAATTGATGACAGTGGAACCGCTCTTGGCAGTACTGCCACAGCCCGGCGGCGTGGGCTTTGGCATAGGCGGCGGGGTCCTCCAGGCACTCCTCGCACTGGTCGGCCTTGCTGAGGATCAACGCCACCGGCCGCTTCGACCAGCCATGCTTGGGGTCGTTGGCCAACTCGCTCAGCGTGGTTAGGAGCTTCAAGGTGAAATAGTCCTGCTCCGGCATGCCCTCCTGGAGCTTGACCGTGTCGACCAGGATCAGCGCCCCCGTGCATTTCTCCAGGAAGGAGCGGATGACGCGGAAAGTGTGGGGGTGGTCGACCTCTTCGAGCAGGGCTTCGCCGGCCATGTCGGGCATGATCAGCTCCATCGGCTGCCGCAGTTGGGGGCGTCGTATTTGACAATGCACCCAGTTCCAGCGGTCCGGCTCGTTGGGGGTTTTGGGAGGGAACTCGCATCGGGCAAGCGCCGAGAGGGTCGTCTGTTGCAGGGTGATGGAGAACGCGCCGCGGGCGAGCAACTGCGTTCGGTCCAACTGCCGCGAGAGCATGTCCATCAACATCCCCAGGTAAACGGTCTTACCCGCGTCGGCGGCCCCCACCACCGCAATCATCCGCGGACGGATCTTCTGGGAGTTGGCCTGGTGCGCCAGGGCCATCGGCGCCAAGCAATGAGTGCAGAACTCGGCGTCAAACGTGTTGTCCGTGTCACAGATGTAACAGGAAATCGGCACGGCGTATTGAGCCAGTCGGTAGGACTCCAATGGCTGGATGACGCTCTTAGTCATGCACGCACCTTCTCAGTCGTAGGGGCGAGTTGTTCGGCGGCTGGGACGTGGTCGCCCCGTTCCTCCGCGGCGGGTGGCCGGGCGGCCAATACCAGGTCACAAACCCCCACGGCACAGCGAAACCCGATGTTCCGCCGCCGCCCCAGGGGGTTTTCGCCGCTTTGGAATTGGCAGGTGGCCTGGTTGTCGAAGTAGGTATCGAAGGCACCGCCGCGGATATTCTTCACGGGCGTGGGCAGCTCCAATCTACCTGCCAGGTGATCTCCGACGCGGAAGCTCCCCCCGGTCCACTCCCAGACGTTACCGATCAACTGATACACGCCGCCCACGCTGACGCCCTCCTCAAACTGGTCGACCGGCACAATCCGGGGGGAGTCGGGATTCCACAGATTGGCGCGATTCCGGTCCATGGTGTCGCCCCAGGGATATCTGCGCTGCATCCGCATGGTGGACGACAAGGACACCGGCCAACTACCGGCCTTGACCCACTCGGCGTCGGTCGGTAGCCGCTTTCCTACCCATCGGGCGTAGGCATTCGCCTCATACCAACTTACGCCCACCACCGGATGGTTATGCTCTCCCCGCCGGAAGCGGCCGTTTTTCCAGAATCGCGGGCCCGGCATGCCCGTGCCGTCGACGAAATCCAGCACAGCCGGCCAGATCGACTCGTCCCACAGGGACATCTGCTGGTATCCGCCGTCGGCCACGAACTCGTGGAACTGCTGGTTGGTCACCGGGAAGCGATCCAGGAAGAATCGTTCCACCTGGATCACCCGGCCTTGGGTGGCCGCAATCTCTTCCTCGTCCAGCTTGCCGTCGTCCAGCGCTTCGTCGATTCGGCCCAGCACGACTTCTCCGTCGGGTACCAGCGCCATGCTGTGTTCCAGCGCCTCCTGCGCCGAGCGGAGATGGGTCTCGCTCAGGTTGGCCACTATCTTTGGGCGCAATAACAGGGCAAACCGCCCCTGTGCCAACATTTGCCCGACCAGGCCGCCGGTGTCGGTGGGGTCGACCGGCCTGCGGGGAGTCGCGGGGCGCTGCGGGGGGGGGGGGAGGGCGGCCGGCGTCTGGGGCGCCCTTTACGGCGAGCCCTTGTTTGCATAGGTCAACCGCAACATCACGTAACAAAGCCCCAGCGCCCCGCCGGCCGCAAGCCACGGGTTGCGCCCCAGCCAGGCCAGGCAGAGGATGACTAGGCACAACAGCGAGGTCGTCCCCAGGAGCGCGTAGTTGTTCTGTTTCCGCATGACCGTCTCCGATGGTGGTTCGTCAATCATGCAAGACTCTTCAGACGGCTAGTTCGGTTTGTCTCGCAATTGCAAAACGCAGTCCATCAAGGGCAAACAGCAAGCAGAGCTTGCCGGCGTGTCCCGGTGACGTAGGGCACGCAGACCGGTAACTCGGCGCTTGCCGCTTGCGTGGCACCCCGGTTGTGTTTTGGCCGGGCACACGCGTCTGAAAACGTTACTGCGCCGCCCGTTTTTCCTCACGCCCAAAGTAAGCTGCCCGCAATGCCAGGTAGCAAAGCCCTAATCCGCCGGCGGCCGCAGCCCACGGATAGCCGGCCAGCCAGCCGAGCAGCAGCACGCTGATCAAGCACAACAGCAAGGTCGCTCCCACGACGACGTGCTTCTTGTACGTTCGCATAAGTGCCTCCAGTGTTGCGATTACGTGGTGAAAAACACTCTGAACCCGCCTGGTAGTACTGTTTGCCTTGTCAATTACGAATCTGCCACCGGTCATCTCGCAAGTTCTTTTTGGAGCCGGTCAGAAGACGCTGGAGCAACTCCTTGCCGCTCGGATCTTGCCGCTCGTCGTCTCGCCAGGTCTCTTTGGAGCATCTCGAACTGAGCCGCCACCGATGCGAGTACCGGATCGCCGTTGGCCGCCGTTGAGCCCTCCCCGGCGGCCACGGCCACGGGCTCGTGGAAATCCGATTGGAGCGACCTCCCGGAGCGTTCTCCTTCGGCCAAACGACCCGAGATGCCCTCCAACAGGCGACGCATGCGTTTCAGTTCGTCGGCCCACTCGGCCCGCTGCGCACCCGCCTGTTGCCTCTGCTCCGCCAGCGATTCGGTCATCTCGGCCGCCCGATTGCGAACCGCCTCCAACTCCGACTCCAGTACCGTCCGTTCCTGCTCCAACAACGCCCGCTGGTGCTCCATCTGGCGGAATCGTTCTTGGAGTTCTTCGTCGGGCCGGGGCTGAGCTGCCTCCCCCTGGCGGGCCTGGAGTTGCTCCCACCGCTGCGCGATCTCGTTTCGGGCTTCGACCAGCTCGCAGCGGGCATCGGTCAGCTTGGCGGCCGCGGCGGCCAGTTGCTCGGCCTGGGTCTGGGACGCCTCCTGCGCCCTCTGCCATTCCGCCCGCTGCTGCCGGATCTCTTCGAGCATCTGCCCGAGTTGATCGTCGCCGGCCGGGGTCATTTCCTGCGTCAGCTCGGAGCGGGCATTGGTCAGCTCGGCGGCCACGGCGGCCAACTGTTCCGCCTGGGTCTGGGCCGCCTCCTGCGCGCCGTGCAATTCCGCCCGTTGCTGCCGGATCTCTTCGAGCATCTGCCCGAGCTGATCGTCGCCGGCCGGGGTCATTTCCTGCGTGAGTTCGGAGCGGGTATTGGTCAACTCGGCAGCCACGGCGGCCAACTGTTCCGCCTGGGTCTGAGCCGCCTCCTGCGCGCCGCGCAATTCCGCCCGCTGCTGCCGGATTTCTTCCAACATCTGTTCGAGCCGATCGTCGCCGCCCGCGTCCGCGAGCCGGGCAACCTGGGCCTGGACCGCCTGTTGCGAGTCGCGGATCTCTGCCCGTTCCTGCTGAACCTCTTTCAGGAGCCGTTTGAGGTGTTTGGTGCTCCCGGTAGGTGCCTGAGCGTCTTTTCCGGGTTGTTTCCGCTGGGCCGAGAGTGCCGCACGGTCTTCTTTGAGTTGTGCCGCCTGCCGTGCAAGCTCGCTTTCGGTCTGCTGGCGATCCGACTCCCATTGCCTTCTCCGCCCGGCCAGTTCCGTCAGTAGTTCGTCCAACTGGTCGAACACCTCAGAGAAGAACTGCTGAAACTCCCCGTGAGTAGCGCGGACCTCGGTCAACGCGTTTCGCACGGAATCCCAGCCGGCAAGATGTTCCGACGGCTCGGTGGGCATGGATCTTTGTTTGGTTGATAGTTGTGGCGCGATTCGCTTTTTGCCGAACGGCTCAACTGCACACCTGCCGGGTGGGTGCAACCAGAAGCCCCGTCTCTGCGGCATCGGTCCGGCAATAAGTCCCCGGGCCCGGCCCTGGCAAGGCAGCAATCGGAAGCGCCAGGGCAACGGACCAGTCACCACCGCAAGCTTAGGTCAGGAATCGACTTGGGGCAAATGCCGAGGTGTTCGATTCCCGCGGCGGGGCGTCTCCGCAGGGAAGCTGCCTGCACGAGAAAAGGAAAGGCCGTGCCCAGATGCCGACCACGTTTGAGTTTAGGCCGGCTGTTGCACTTCAGAAGCGACGTTGCCGTTTGGCAACGTCCACCTATTCCGTCCCGTGGCGGCCGCCGGCCGGTTGGGAGATATCGGGAGGCCGATGGGGGCCGTCTTGGCGGAGGCCCTTGCGCCGCAGGGCGTCCAGACCGCCAAGCGGCTTGGGCACGCCCCGGTGCGCCGCTTCCACGCCTGGCGCCGCCGGCTGGCGCCCTCCAATCCCCCATCGCGGCAGACTCGGCCAAAGAAAACGGGCGTTGTCCCACAGGTACCGCCAGCGGAGGTAGAACCGCTTGAAACACTTGGCGTGAAGCTCCGACATCTCTGCGGCCGTCAAGTGCTTGTACTTCAGAACGGGCGTATAGACCGTGTAGCGGCTAAAGTCGAAATCGGCGATCTGGTCCTTGATTTCCTCAAAGAACTTGGTGCCGGGATAGGGCGTGAGCACGTTGAAGTTGGCAAACGTCGGGCTGAGCGCCAAGGCGTAGTCGATCACTCCACGGATCGAGAGCTCGCTGTCCTCGGGAAACCCGATCAGGAAGCCCGCCACCGTGCGGATCCCCAGACGGCGGCAGGTGGCGATGAACTCCCGTTGGCGATCGTCCCGGACCGGCGAGCGGTGGTACTGCTGCAAGGTCTCGTTGTCGGGCGTCTCAATGCCCACGGTGATGCTCGTCAGCCCCACGCGCTTCAGGAGGCGCAGCACCTCGGGCGGCATCAGATCGATCCGCGTCTCGATCGAGAACTGGATCCTCTGCGGCAACCGCCCGATCAGCTCCGCCAACTCCAACACCCGGCGGCGGCTCAGCCCGAACAGCGGATCGCGAAACTTGAACGAGCGGAATCCGCAGTGCCGGATGCCGTGGCGGATCTCATCGGCCACGGCTTGCGGATCGCGGAAGCGGGCGGAGTTTTCCAGGATGATGTAGGGGCAGTAATTACACTTGAACGTGCAGCCGCGGCTGGCCTGGATCAACGCCGTCGGAAAACGCCAAAAGTCGTAACTGATGCGAAACCGCTGCGGACGAAACGGCGACCAGTCGGGCAGCGGCAGAAGATCAAGATCCTCCACCGTGCCCAGTTGCACTACCGCCCCCGGCTGCCCCAGCACCTCGTCCAACCGCCAGAGAAGCTGCTCTGCTTCGCCCCGGACGACGGTCACGTCCAGACCCTCGAACGCCTCGGGCATGACCGAGGCCACCAGTCCTGCCACCAGCACCCGGGCCCCAGGGTTTTGGGCCAACACGGCGGCGATGGCACGGCGCTCCAGGTGCAGCGTGATCAACGACGGGCAGAAGACGTACAGGTCGGCCCCGCGGACAATCCGGTCCTCGACGTATTCCACCCGGTGTCCCAGCCGGCGGAAGATCGCCCACAGGTGGGCAAACAGCAGGGCCACCGGCCGGCGATCGCGCTTGTAGAAGTAGCGGATGATCTTGGTCCGCAGTCC
>CAZUAM010000211.1:0-10558 GCA_964618095.1 uncultured Planctomycetaceae bacterium
AGCCCATGTTTATACCAATTTTCTCGCCACGGCAGTTAACGGCGCAGAGTGCCACCCGTGTAAGACGACCGCGACGAGTTTTTGTCGCCGTGGGGGATGCTCTCAGCAATCAGCCGCTGTCCGCACGAGGCGCCTGATCGGGCCCGGGCCGCCCCGACCCGCTCGCCGTGCACTCAGCACCAGGTAACGCAAAACGAAGCCCTTCAGCCTGTTGCTCGGCCGCATTTGTCCGTAGGACGTCCGGGGCGCGGGTCATAGTCCGTGTTTCTTCTGCCACCTGGCCCACTCGGGCAGGACCTCGGCGCCCCAGCCGCCGTACCACGAGTAGCCGTTGCGGCGCTCGTGCTCGATCTGGCCGATGTCATACTTGACGACGCCGTCCCGTCCGCTGAATATCGGCCGATTGGTGCCGATCTCGTAGAATCGCGCCCAGAGCGGCGGGGCGTCGGCGTCGGGCACGATCACCTTGTCCCCGTCGCGACTGGTCTGCCGGATGCCGGTCAGCTTCGCCGCCTGGTACCATCGACAGGCGGCGTTGACGGCGCGGACGACCTCCGGGCTGGGGTCGTCCAGACTCATCAGCAGGCGGATCACTCCCACACTTTCCCCGCCGCTGATCGAGGCGTGCTCGTAGCTCCGCCCCTTGCGCGGCTCCAAAGTCCGCTCGTCATGCTGGGCACACCACGCCGTGGGCTGCCCACGGACCACGATCTGACACTTGAGGATGCACCGGACGCCCCGGTCGAAGGCCTGCCGCGCCTTCCGCCGCCGCGGCGGGTCAACAAAGGCGAATTCCTCCGCCCGGGCCACGTCGCGCAACAAGATCATCAGCCCGACCATCGCCCCGTCGTTCAGCGTGATGTGCCGGTGGTAGCCCCTGCCCGGCGGATAAGACTGCGGCCAGCCGCCGGTCGGGTATTGGGCTTCAAGAATATGGTCCAGTGCCTTCAGCACCGCACGGCGGCAGGGTTCCCGTTTGGTGGAGTTGTATGCCCGGGCCAGAAAACGCATCTCACCCCGCGTGGCCCCGTTGTCGAACGTGCCGTGCAGCTTGGCTCGATCGCCCTCATAAGGCTTCAACGCCGTGTCGATGTTCTTGGGCCAACTCCCCTGTGGCGACTGGTACGAGAGCACGTTGTCCGCCACGCGGGTCCCCTCGACGCCGCGATACCACGCGTCCGGTCTCTGCGCGTAACGTTGCCAGGAAAAACCCTCCGCCTCCGCTGGCCACACGCAAACTCCGGCCAAGCCGGCGAGCGTCAGGACGCCCGGCCAAAAAACTCGCATCTGTTGTATCTCCGTCAGTAAGGGTTTGCTGGATCACCTCTGCCCGGACGGCTGGCCGGCCGGCAACTCGACAAGCAGCGGCTCTCCCGGCTCCTTGTGAAACTGCCCGGCGCCGGCAGCTTCGCGGTCGCCGCCGGGAACACGATCGACAACAGCAGAATGAATCTCATCGGCCGACTGCGCGACCACCAGAATACGCGCCACCACTTGGCGATGCAATCCCCGCTGAAGGCTGCCTGCCCGATCCTGCCGCCGCACCATGGCCGGCAAACCGGCCCGCCGCTGCCAAAGTTCCCGGTCGGCCTCCTACGGATCGGCCGGCCTCATCGTTGGCCGAAGTACGCAGCCGCAGCCGGGTCTGCCTTCGTGATGGCTGCCTTCTCCCGTTGCCTGGCAATTCGCCGCGCATTACGCGATAATCCACATCCTGGCCCGGGTGCCGCGTATTCCCACAGGAGAACCACCATGGATTGTCGCTACGCCTGGCTTGGTCTGTTTGCCCTCGTTTCGCTTGCCTCGGCCGGCGAGACGCTGTTTACGTCCGGCCCGCAGGAATTTGCCGGACGCAGGTACTACTGGCTCGCCGAGTGGAAACTGGCAGTGACGCTGCCCGACGACGTTGCGGCGGATGACAGGCTCGAGGTCCTCTTTGGCTCCAAGGGACCCAGCAAGCGAACGCTCCATTATCAGTGCGACCGCACAACCGGCTCGGTGGCCGACGTCGCAAGAGAGGGATTCGCGTGGGTCGAGGTTCCCCTGCCCGGGCTCTCCGGCGGTAAGGAGGTGGTTCTCTTCGGCAAGGGACGCGACAGCGTGGCATTCCTGGCGGGCGTACGAATCAGGGGCAGGTCAACCTCCGCCCCCAAGGTCAAAGCCATCCGAACCGCCACGATTTTAGTGCGCAGCAGTAGCTCGCCGGTTTGGGCCGAACTCCCCGGGTTCGAGTTGAACGACGAAACGCGGAGTCTCTGGAATCCCTCGCCCCAGCAGCCCGACTGGCGCCGCGCCGAGCGATCGGCCGGCTACGCCGGGATCGCCTTGAGCAAGGTTCAGCGTTGGCTGCACGAGCGATGCCTTCCGGTCCGCGACCAGCCCTCCGGTTTGTTCCGTCCCACCGGCCGAGAATGGAACTATCGCGATACGGCGGCCGACTGTTATCCGTTCTACGTCTGGGCGGCCTTCTACACCGACAAGAAGGTGCTCGATACCGTGATGGTCGACACCCTGAAGGCGGAGCGGCGGCTCTGCAATCATCTCGATCGCCTGCCCGTTCCGTACGACATGGACCGGCGCCGGAAGATCGTCACCCCGCTCGACAGGATGATCTTCGGCGCCAGCGAATACGCCAAGGACGGCCTGGTGCCGATCGTGGAGATCACGGGCAAGGACTATCCCTGGTCCGACCGCATGCGCGAGCTGGTAGACGACGTCTTCAAGCACGCCCCCGTCGACACCCCCTACGGCAGAATTCCCTCGACCAACGTCGAAGTCAACGGCGAGCTGTTGCAGATTCTGCCGCGATTGTATCGGATGACGGGCGAGCAGAAGTACCTCGACTGGGCGCACCGGCTGGCCGACTACTATCTCCTGCCCGGCAAGTTCGTCCCCTCGCGGCTCTCCGATCACGGCTGCGAGATCGTCGGCGGGCTGGGCCTGTTGTTCGCCGTCGATCGGGCGGCGTGCCCCCAGAAATGCGCGCAATACAAGCCGCACATGGAATACATGTTCGACGAAATCCTCCGCCGCGGCACCAACTCCGACGGGATTATCGCCAGGGATTTGCACCCCACGCCGGGACCCCATGACAACGTGACCACGGGCGACGGCTGGGGATACGACTTCGTCGGCTTTCTCGATTACGACCTGGCCCTTGGCACCCGGCGCTATCGCCAGGCGATCCGCCAGCCAATGAAAAGCCTCCTGAAGCCACGCTACAGACAGTTCAACTGGGACCACGGCTCCCGCGACAACGTCGCCGACTCGGTCGAAGGCGGGCTGTATCTGCTGTATCGGATTCCCACGCCCGAGACCTTCCTCTGGGCCGATCGTGAAATCGCCACGCTCTTGGTCGACCACTCCGATCCCGATCGGCTTTGGGACACGCACAAGCTGGAGGCCAACACGGTCCGCACGGTCCTGATCCACACCATGCTGCACACCCGCAACACGATCGCCCGACCGTGGCGCCAAGGTCTCCGGCTAGGCGCCGCACCCTGTGCCGACGGAATCTGCGTTTTCATGCAATCCGACGACCCCTACCGGGGCCGGCTCCAGTTCGACGTCCCCAGGCATCGGCTCTACCTGGGCCTGAAGCAAGACTGGCCGCGGATGAACGCCGTGCCGGAATGGTTCACCGTCGAGGCGGACGAAGCACACAAGTACAAGGTGGAGGACGTCGACGCGGCGGCCACACGGGTTGTCTCCGGCAAGTCGCTCAGCGAAGGTTTGCCCGTCCGCCTGGAGCCGGGCAAGCCGCTGAGGTTGATCGTCCGGCCCGAATAGTCGCCGCTGCGGGTGCGCGCCAGCCTCAACACGTTCGCCTTGCGTCTCGGCACGCCCTGCGAATCGTGACCGTCCCACTCCTCATCGCAACCCCTTCCCTCCCTTCTCCTCTTTCCCGCCCGCGCCATGCCCTTTCCCGCTACGCAGAAACATGTTACGTTCGACAGTGCCATTCGCGTGTGTCCCCTATTCGCTATTCCGTTTCGGCCGACAACCTCTGGGCGGCCAGCTCGTGAGAGTACGCTTCAATGGCCGTGTAGCCCGATTTCGTCAGCTTCCGGTGGTCGGACCCATCGTGGGCATCCAGCCCGTGTGCCTCTTCCCAGGCATCGGGCATCCCGTCTTGGTCCGTATCCTTGGGCGGCCGCTTTGCCTGCAAACCCTGCATCAACTGTTCCGCCCCGGGACGACCCCACGCGCCGGTCCCGGTTCGGACTTCCCGGACAATCCGCCGGGTGACTACGTCGCGTGGAAAGCAGCCGGCCTTCTGGAGCACGAGTTCGTAGGCTGCCTGGGGCCGGTGGGTGCAGACCTTGGGAACCGGAAACTCGGCCGCTGCCTTTCGCCCCTGCCGGGCGTAGTACTTCAGCCCCGGCAGCTTGTCGGCCTCGGCCCAGGGATCCTGAATGATCCCCACTCCCTCGATGAAGTTGTCACGCAGATAGTACGAAACGTCGCCGCGAAAACAGAAAGGAAAGATCTTCGGATCGCTGGGACCGCGCTTGTAGTAGTTGCCGATCAGGTTGAAGCCGCGGTCGTTCGGCTTGTGGCCCTCGTGCGAGAGCCCGTCGCGGAAGTTGTAGACCACGTTGTTGCGGACGTCGGCCGGCCCGTTGGCAATCGCCGGACAGCGGCGGGCATGGTGGGCAAACAGGTTGTGATGGATGGAAACCCGTTCTCCCTGGGGTCCGCTGATCAGCCCGAAGTTATGGCGCCCTTCCGGATGACCGGCGATGGCTGACTCCTCGATGCTGCACCACTGGACCGTAACGTCCCGGGCACTATAGACGTCGATTGTCTCGTCGCACGCCCAGGAGCAAGACACGTGGTCGAGGACGACCCGCCGGGCCTGCGAAAACTGGACGGCGTCACCGCTGCTGCCTCGGACACCGGTCGGCCGCACGCGAAGGAACCGCACCACCACGTCGTCGATCGGCTCGGGCGGATTGTAGCGCGTCGAGAGCATTCCGGCGATGGTAATCCCGGCACCCGGTGCCGTTTGCCCCATGATGCTGATCCGGCCGTGTTCGATGACTACGTCGCCGGGAATCACCCCGCTGAGGTTGAACACGACGATACGTGGTCCTTCTGCACTACAGGCGGCCTGAAGGCTTCCCGGCCCGCGGGCACTGAGCTTCGTGACCTTGATCACCTCCCCGCCCCGGCCTCCAATGCTTCCCGCTCCGAAACCTTCCGCCCCCGGGAAGGCCGGGAGCGGTTCGGCAGCCCACGCCGGGGTCGCCGCCGGCGCGAGCAGGACCAGTACGGCGGTGAAGGTGACGGTGCGTTTCATGGCAAAAACCCCTCTCCGGGCAGTGGCGGAACCAGGGGACGGTTCCGCCGGTTATCGATGCCGGTGTTTCTCCAGTTGATGCCCCTTCGGGCACGACGCGCAACTTGCCGGATTATGCCCCTTCCGCAATCCGTTGTCCAGGTAGGCGGCTTCCTGGGCACGCATCGCCGGGTGAGCATGGTTTCAAGCCGCCGGACACGCATCGGTTGCGACCTGGACATGAAGCCCCCGTCGGACAGTCGCACCGTATAGATCGAGTAGTTGCGGACGTTGCACCGGCGAATCATCTCCAACACGCCCGGCCATACTTGGGCATGTAGACGCGTGTACTCTTGAAGTTTCCCCGGACGTATCCGCGTTACCATTGCGTAGCGTTTCACGGAGCTGCTTCCCCTTCGAGGTCGGTGAAATCCAACTTGAGCGGATACTGGCCGTGCTCACGGACCAAGTGTACGAGATAGTCGTACGTGGCCGGATCCACGTTGCTGGAAATCGAGTGATCGGACTGGAGGATGTACCCGCCGCCCCGGGCCGCGCCGAGTTTGCGCAGCACTTCGGCACGTACCTTCTCGCGGTCGTTGGTTTCCAAAACTTGGACGTTGATATTGCCGTTGAAGGCCAGGCGGCCGGCAAACTGCTTCTTCAATTCCACGACGTCGAGACCGGCCTTGGCTTCCAGGGTGTTGTAGCCGTCAATGCCCGCTTCGATCAAATCGTCGAAAACGGGCAGGGCGTTGCCGCAACCGTGGTAAATCACCTTCAGCCCCGCTTGGTGAATCCGGTCGCAGATGCGCTTCAGTTGCGGTTGGTGCAGTCGCCGCCACAGGTCGGGCGAGAACAACATCCCGTTGGTGCAGGCGACGTCGCCCCAGACGTACATCCCCGTCAGCTTGTCGCCGACCGATTCGAGCTGGCCTTCGACAATGCCGATCAGGAAATCGCCCAGCCGCCGGACGAATTTCTCCAGACGGTCGGGGCCCTCGACCAGCTTGTAGTACACGTTTTCCGGGCCGATGATTCGCCAGAGTTGCTCTTGGATTTCGCACACGCTGCCGAACACGCAAAAGTCGTCGGCAGAGGCGTTGACCCGTTCGACATACGAGGGAAGTCCCAAGTTGAGCTCATCGGCCACGCCGTTGATCTGGTCGTCGATCGACTCGTAGTACCGCCGGGGATCCTTGGGATCATCGAACTGGAGTGCCTCCATCTGGTCGTACGTTTCCGTCTCGAACGAGACAAAATGCGGCATGGGATAAATGCTCTTCCGCTCTACGGTGGCGCCGTAGCCGGTGCGGACCAGTTTGTGCTCGTGGTTGTCCTCGAGGACTTCGATGCCCCTGATGTGCGGGTCCATGTTTGGGTTGATGACGATCACGTCGAGATCCCAGTGCCGGTAGGGATCGAAGTCGTCGCCGGCGTCCATCTCTTTCTTGCAGCGGCGGATAAAGTTGGTCCAAAAGAACTCGCCAATGGGTACGCGGTCGGGTTCCTGGTGGTTCAGGGCGGCCAGGACGCGAGCGGTCTTTGCATGGGCTCTGGACATGACTCGACGGTTTATGGTTTGAGTGTTTCCGGCAGGATGACATCGGTGCGTCGCTGGCTCGGTGAAACCGAGAGTTCCTGGACCCTGCCGTCGCGGTATTCGCACCGGACCGTGGTGCGATACGGTGCGTGCAGCTTGAAGCGAACGTTCCAGTCCTCGGGCCAGGCCGGCAGGAGGAAGATCCTGTGGCCTTCCGTCTGTAGCAACATCGCCTGGAGGGCCTTGCTGAGGATGCCGCCGTGGTCCTGGTCGGGAATCCAGTCGTAGTTGGGACCCCAGAAGGCGGGGAAACGAGACCCGGTGTGACGGCTTTTGGCCCGGCCGGCGAGGTGATTTCGTGCGTCGTCCGCCAGGCCGAGGTAGGCCATGAAGACGTCGTCCTGACGCCAGCCCGAGTTGCCTCGATCCCAGCGATGCTTCAGTGCCTCGACGCCGAGCTGGACGTTGGGCTTCTCAAAGGAAACCAGCCGGAACGGAAACACCGCGTAGAGTTCCGGGTTTTCTATATTCCGCTTGGCTGCAAATCTCTCGGCCGGTGCCAGGGCTTCGACGCCTTGTACTTCGCGGGTCGGCAACTCGGGCAGCTTCTGTTGAAAGGACGACCAGAAGGCACGCTGTTGGGGCGTGGTCAACCGCTTCGGCAGCCCGAGCAGACGGGCCGTCACCGCACGTAACCCCGCCAGCTCGGGCATCGGATTCGTGCAGTCCCACCACGTCTCGAGGGCCTGCGCCGGGTGCATCACCAGCTTGCCCGCCTCGTTGGTCTTGTAGTGCTGATCGAAGAAAGTGAGGATTTCGTAGGCCGCGGGCAAGAGCGTTTCGCGCAGGAACGCTTCATCCAGCGTGTGCTGGTAATAGTCGAGCATCATGAACACCAGTTCCGGCCCGCTGACCCATTCCCATTTGTGCCAGCCGGATGCCTGGATTTTGTCCTTGCCCCGCCGTTCGATCGGCGTCCAGCCGTAGGTCTCGCTGAACACCTCGCCCCAGAAGTAGATACACTCGGGAATAAACACGCCATCATGCCCACACTGGATCTTCGTGCGGTACTTGTTCAGCGGCATCAGGTCGCGGGCGTACATTCTGAACAGCGGTCGCATCATTTCGAAGTCGCCGCTGGTACACATGCTGATGTAGGGCAGGCGCGTGTTCTGCCACCAGTAGCCCGGCCCCCATCGGCGATAGTCGGCATCGCCCGGCGCGCCCGGATACGGCACGGTGAAGATCGAGCCGTTGAACTTGATCGGATACCGCCCCCGCCCGGCGCAGGCGTTGATGTATCGCTGTAGTGCATAGGCACGACTGACCACGAACGCGTCGTCGTCCTCGATCTGGACGGCGGCCACGACGGTGCCGTTGAGGTAGAGGCGCAGCTCGCCGCTGCGGTTGTCTACCGTCGCCGCCACGTGCCACCACGCATCGGCCGGCAGTGCCGCCCGCTTGAGCAACTGGTGTTGGCCAACGATCAAACGCAGATCGTTGCGGCCCGGGTACATATCCAGGAGCATGCCGTCAGAGCCGCCGGGCGTGATCTTGTCGACGATGCGGCCGCCGTTGGGGGAACGCACCCATGCCTCGATCGTCAATCCTTTGTCAAACGCCCATGCCTTGGAATCCGGCAAGACGTCGCCCGCTTTGGGCAAACCGCTGAAGAGCACGCCGCTTCGCGTCGCCAGCGGCCGGTCGTGTGGTTGTTGGGCCAGAGCCGCCACCTGCTTGTCGTCCGCCACGCCGGAGAGGATGCTCACGCGCCCGAAATGCCCGCCAAACCGACTCTGGCCGCGCTGGTCGATGCCGATCTTTAGCGGGTGGTCGGCGGTGGGGATTAGCGAACGGGGGGCCGCTGTCTTGCTGGTAGAAACGTTGATCCAACTGCGATCCCAGAAGCCGGCCCACCAGCGCTGATGCTCGCTACGACGTTGGTCGAAGGACTTCTGGCTTACCGCAGCGATGGTTCGGTCCGCCGCTTCGAGCCACTCCCGGGGCCTGGCCGGATGCCGCGTGAGCACGTGAATGCTGAATCGGTGCGAGGTCGCGCTGGGGGATCGCAATCGCCGGTCGTCGAGTCGCTCGCCCGAATCGGCCGTGATAATCGCTCCGAACGTGCGTCCCAGCAGAGGATCTTCCCGCTTGAATCCGTCGAGGCCCTGGATTTTCGCGGTGATCGCCGGGCCGACCGACTTCTTGTTGTGGTGATACCAGCCGATGCGACCAGCCTGGTTGGCCAACAGCGTATCCGGTTCGACGATCGTGGCTCCACGCGTTTGATTCGTTCCGGTAAAACCCTTTAGCACGTCGCTGACCTCGATGCTCGGCAACGTGTACGGCTCGGTTCGCCACAGCTCAATGGTCGCGGTGGCCGTGACCGGCGTCGCGCCCTGGGCGGTAACGTGAACGACCGGGTGGTTGGCGTCGACCCACAGGCCGATGGTGGTTGCATCTTCACGCTCGCCGCAGACCACTTCGATCATCCCTTCACGCAGACGCAGCGTCTGGCGGAAAGGACGCATGGAGGGGGCGGGATCGAGCTTGATCCGCACGCGGCCGACCTTCAGCAGACGTCCGTTGTCGCCCCAGGCGTCCGTCTTGGAAATGTAGAAAACCACGTCGCCCGTCGGTTCGACCCATGCGCTAAGGCCAATCTCGCCGTTACCCAGCGGCATCGAGCCGGATGCGTCTTCGCTGGGCGAGTCCCAAACCACGTCGTAGCGCGAAAGCGGCTCCTCGGCAGCCGCCACGTGCGCGATGGTGAGAAACATCAGAAGCAACACCCCCGGCAACGTCACGGCAAGCAGCCCAATACACTTGACGGTTCGCATTTCGTACTCCAGTAGCTGAGGATTCAGGATCCAAGCGGGGTGGACCCTTGAGATTGGACGCCAAGTGTCTTCAGTTTGGACTGGTCGGTCCAAAAATGCAAGCCGGTTGCACAGTTGCACCGAGCTTCCCAGAAAAAGGGGGCTTCCCAGAAAAAGGGGGCTTCCCAGAAAAAGGGGCCGATTATTGAAACAGCGTTTTCCCCGGGCCCGACGTCACCAATACCCAACTGTGAGGTGGTCGTCGGCGGGATACCGGCCGCTTCGCCGCAAGCCATCGGAAGCCGGCCTTCTGCGGCGCTACTTGCCGAGCAACTCGACCATCCCCTCGCCGAAGGCCTTGCCCATCCGGTAATAGATCCTCGCGCTGCCGAGATAGTGGTACCCGCGCTCGGACCCGACGTTGTAGAACTTCACCCAGTCCGGGCCGGTCCATACGCCCTGGTTGACCATCTTCTCGACCTCGGGCTCCCAAAACTCACGGGTTTTGACGAACTTGACGTTGCCCTCGAACTCCGGCAATTTCGCCGCGGCCTCCTGGGCCGCCTGGAAGTCGCCGCGCTTTCCGGCCCCCAGCTCGCCGATGATCACCGGCAGGTTCGGGGCCTTCAGGTCCTTGCGTACGTCCTTGATCAACTGCGCGAGCCGTTTGGTGTAGTTGGCGTACTTCTCACCCCGCTGCGAGCCGTCGACCATGTCATTCCAGCCCTGGAACCAGACCAACCCGGCCAACTCGTAACCGCGTTTCTGGTCGTACTTGGGGAAGTGCTGTTTGAGGTTACCCAGCACGTTGTTGACGTGGGTGGTCATGTCCCGGTACGCCTTGCCGTACCGCGCCTTCACCTCATCCATGGTTGTGTTCGGGTTCCTCTTCCGAGCGTTCTCCAGCTCCTTCTG
>CAZUAM010000212.1:0-10507 GCA_964618095.1 uncultured Planctomycetaceae bacterium
GAATCAGCCGCGATCTCAGCCCGGCCGAGTAGCAGCGCGTTCAGCGGCACCGGGAGCAGATTGCCGACGAGCTGCCGGAGATGGCGGCGCGAGACCAGATGCGAAAGCAATCCCGCGAAGAAGCCACCCTGAGCGGCCAATTGCGCCGCGCAGTCCACACCAACGATTTGTCGCTTTCGGCGATCGCCCATCAAGCCCGTATCACACCGCTTCTGCTCGACGAATTCTTGACGGGCGAACGGACGCTGCGGTCCGACGTCATCGACCGGTTGGCCAACGTTCTGGGTTGCGAACTCAGCCGATCGCGCTGAGTTTGGGTATAAAGAATGCCAAAAAGAGCTGCGCCCGCTTTTTGGTCCAGCCCTACTGCGACCGTTTAATCGGCTCAGGCTTCTCCAGGATCCGCATAGGGATCACGACGCAGTTCTCCGGCAGACGCGATTGCAGAGCTTCTTCGCTTGTTATTAGCCGCCTCGCAGCGTCACGCATCTCGTCTTCGCGCAGAACCTTTACGCTGAGTTCATTGGCCAAACCGGTTTCGTTCATGGTCTTAGTCCCCCTCGCTGCCGGGTTGTGACACGGTGAACTTCTGACGGTCGATTTCTTGCCCACTCGCGAACACCACCAGATCATAAACACCCGGGTGCGCTACTGGCAAAGGCGGCACGGGCATCATCACATTTAACCTAGGGGTTCCACCAGTTCGTCGCACGACCGGTTGCGCCGCGGGTTAGGCCTGCGCCTGCTCGATCAACTCCAGGGTCTCGTCGATCTGTTTGGCGCTGGAGAACCCGATGGTGAAGGCATCGACGCAGCCCAGGCCGAGCACGTACTTGAGCGACTCCAGGCGCATCTGGCGGCTCTTGGGGGTGTCTTTGCCGTCGATCCTGAAGCCGTTCTCACCGTAGATCTTCATGCCGATGATGCCGCGGCCCTGCTTGTGCATCTTTTTCACCAGCGGGGCGACCTTTTCCGGCGGGCCGTCCATCTTGGCCTTTATTCCAAAGGGATTGATCCGCACCAGTTGGACGTCGATGAAATCACCCTGGCCGACCGAGGCCTCCAGCGGCGGCATGTTGTGGGAGGAGATGCCGACCGCACGGACGCGACCCTTCTGTTTGGCCTCCTCCAGCACGTCCATCAGGCGGCGCATCTTGGAAGGCCAGTCCCGGTCCCACATGGCGTGCATCAACAGCGTATCGAACTGCTCGATTCCCAACTCCTTCCGGTAACGTTCGATGGTCTCCTTGGCCTTGTCGGCATGTCGGGCGGGGATCTTGGTCTGGATGAAGATCTTCTCTCGGGGAAGTTCCTTCAGCGCGGCGCGGACGAAGGGGTGCATCCCGTAGTTGTCGGCGGTGTCGATGTATCGGATGCCGCGATCGAAGGCATGGCGGGCCAACTTGACGAACCCGGCCACGCCGAGCGCCCGCTGCTCCCGGCCGCCGATGGTGCCCGTGCCGATGCCCAGCACCGTGCTCTTGATGCCGCTCTTGCCCAGCGTGACCAGATCGGTGCCGCGTTTGATCTTGGGGGCAGTTACGGCTGCGAAGGCCGGGGGTCCGACAAGTGTGGCCGCCCCCACGGTGGCGGTTGCCCCGGCGAGAAACTCACGACGCGAGATTCCTGACATGGCGAAGTCCTTCTAACCCTGATTGTTCGTGTGACGCTGGTCCGGATACGCATCGGACTCTGCATACTTACTTTTGTACCCGAAACCGCCGCCATTGCAAGTCCCCGAAGCGGCCGGACGCCGCCCACGAGAATCGCCCCTCGGCAGCCCTGCTCGCCCGGGGGTGCGTCCCGCAGCCGCGGTCGGCGGCCCATCCGGGCAGAGGAACCCGGCACGGCGGACTTCCCCAGGATCGCGCAGCTTGCACCCGGACGGTTTCCCCGGAATAATGGCACAAATCCTGCCCTTTTTGGGTCGTCGCAGCGGCAGATCGATCCCAGAAAGGGCACGGCGTGGCCACGGCGCTGCACCTGGCCGACGTTTCTCTGCACCCGGGGGCGCCGGATCCGCTGGGACGCGGAAGAGGAACCAGTCGTCGGCCACGCGGAACCCGCCGGGATGCTGGTGCGTCCCTATCGAAAACCGGGGGACGCGGAACTCCGCAGCCTGAAGGTCTCGTAGCGAGGTCACACAATGATCAACCGCAGAGAGATGATACTCTCGGCCGCCGGTGGTCTCTCGACTTGCTGGCTGGGCGCGCCGGAGCGCCTGTTCGGTTCCCCGCCGCCCAAGAAAGTGCGGTTGGGCGTCTGTATCCATTCCTACATGATTCGACCCAGCGCGGAGGAGCCCGGCGGCAAAGCCGGTGGGTTTGCCGACCCGCTGAACTTCCTGGAGCACTGCCACCGCCTGGGCGCCGGCGGCGTGCAAGTTGGACTGGGAACGAGGGACGAGACGTACACTTCCAGACTTTGCCGCCGCGCGGAGAGCTATGGAATGTTCGTCGAAGGCACCGCGGGCCTGCCGGGTGACCGGGCCGGCGTGGAACGATTCGAGGCGCAAGTTCGTACCGCCAAGCGAGCAGGTGCGAAGGTGATTCGCGTGGTGATGATACCGGGCCGACGCTACGAGACGTTCGATTCCGCCGAGCAGTTCCGCCGGGCGGCCGAGCGGGGCCGCCGATCGGTCGAACTGGCCGAGCCCGTCGCCGCCCGAGAGCGCGTCCGCCTGGCAATCGAAAACCACAAGGACCAGCGCGTCCCCGAAAGGCTCGATCTTCTAAAGCGGATCAGCAGCGAATACATCGGCGTGTGCCTCGACACGGGCAACAGCATCGCCCTGTTGGAGGACCCGATGGAGGTCGTCAGGGCCTACGCTCCCTGGGCATATGCCGTCCATCTGAAAGATCAGGCCGTCGGCGAGTATGAAGACGGCTTTCTGCTGGGCGACGTGCCGCTGGGGGAGGGCATTCTCAACTTGCCCGAGATGGTCCGCGTCCTGCGGCAGGCAAGGCCCGAGATCCGGTTCACCACCGAGATGCACACGCGCGATCCGTTGCGGGTTCCCTGCCTGACGGAGAAATACTGGGCGACGCTGGCGGATGTCCCGGGTCGTGACCTGGCCCGCACCATGAGAATGGTCCGAACCCATGGCGCAAAGCGGCCCCTGCCGCGAGTGAGCCATTTGCCGCTTAACGAGCAGATCCAGCGAGAAGAGGAGAACGTCAAGAAGTGTCTGAGTTTCGCTCGGGATCGCTTGCGACTCTGAGTAGAGTTGCACAATTGACCTCGTTACGACGCTCCGCGTCGTGACGCTTGATTGGACCCTCCGCGTCCCGGTATCAGTGCAACGCATCGCGCCACGGTGAATTCTGCCTCAGCGACGCAGAACGTCCCGGCGGGGCATTCCCACGCGGGAGCGTGGGAAGGAGGGCTCAACCGGCGGCTCGGCGATGGCTGTAAGCCGTTTGTCAGTAAGCACTTGTGATGGCTTCCACGGCGCACCGGAGGATCCCATGTTCGAGGCAGGCGACTCTTCCCGGGCCGCTCTCGCTCGTTGACACGGCCCACGGGCCCCTGTAGATTCGTAAGGGTCATGTGGCTTGGATAGACTATCAAGATGGTTTCTTCCCCGAACCGCGTAACTTCATCCACACAGACGAGGAGTCGGACCATGAACAGTCGCTGGTACTTCCTACTTGCAGTGTTGGCTGTGGCTCCCGCGGCGTTGCATGCGGCCGAGCCGATCCTTGTTCCGGTCAAGGTTGCCGGGCCGGTCCATGATCCGGCCAACCATACGTACTGGTTCGGGCCGTTCAGCGAGTGTGCCTCCGTGTTGGACGTCGACGGAGACGGCGATCTGGATATCGCCGCGGGCCGCGACTGGTACGAGGCACCCGATTGGACCAAGCACGCGAACTTCCGCGACGGTGCCGAAGCCAACGGCCCGGAGACCGACGACAACAGCGAGTTCGCGATGGACGTCAATCGCGACGGGCGGACGGACATCGTCAGCTCCGGGTGGATGCGCATCAAGGGCGCCTTCTGGTACGAGAATCCCGGCAAGACCGGCGCAAAATGGAAGGCCACCCGAATCCATTCCTGCCTGAACATGGAAGGCGTCATCCACGGTGACCTCGACGGCGACGGCGACGACGATATTCTCGTGAACCATTGGGCACCGTTCAAGGGCCAAGGAATGACGTGGATCGAGTCGATCGAGCGAGCGCCCTGGCTGATCGAGCACGCCGTCGGCACCGAGGGAGAGCACCACGGCAACGGGATCGGCGACGTCAACGGGGACGGGCGCGCGGATATCGTCACGCCGCAGGGCTGGTATGAAGCGCCCCCGAAGCCGCGCACCGGCAAATGGACGTTCCACGCCGACTACCTGGTCCACCGGATCGGCCAACCGGGGCGCTACATCCCGGCCTCGCACCCGATCCTGGTGCACGACGTCAACGGCGACGGGCTGAGAGACCTGATCATCGGTGCGGCGCACGAGTACGGGCTGGCCTGGCTCGAGCAGTCGCTCGACGGCGGCAAGCGGAGCTTCAAGACGCACTGGATCGAGAAGGATTTCGGGCAGTTCCACACCATGACCATGGGCGATCTCAACGGCGACGGCAAACCGGACCTGGTCACCGGCAAGCGGCTCTTTGCGCATCACGGCCGCGACACCAGTTGGACGGATCCGCTGTACGCCTTCTGGTACGACCTCCAGGGCGGCAAGTTTCAGCGACACGTCCTGTCCTATAATCACCTGCCCTGGTACTCCGGAGAGAAAAACCACAACCCGCCGCCCAACGGCGCCGTGGCGGTGGGTATGAAGCTGAACATTGCCGACATGGACAAGGACGGACGGAACGACGTGATCGTCTGCGGCAAACCGGGGCTTTACGTGTTCTACAACAAAGGCTTCCCGCCGTCCCGCAGGGACGCTCACAAGCTCCTGCCCGAGGAAACTTACCCTTCGTGGAAACCCTGGAGCAGGTAAGCGGTGCGTGGCGAGCGGCCGGCATGAGAGATTCCAAATTCAACCTAGGGCGGCGCAGCCGCAACCAAAATCTGGTTCCCAAGCTCCAGCTTGGGAACCCACCTTCCTCGAAGCTCTGCTTCGCTGGCGTGCCGATCTGCGGTTGCCTGGGAAGCAGAGCTTCCCGGAGATGCGTGCCCAAGCTGGAGCTTGGGCACGAGGCAAGTCCAACCTGTTGGGAGGATTCGCGATGAGAATGCTTGCATGGATCGGCGTAGTCGGCCTGGCCAGCCTAGCGGCCGCCGCGCAGCCCAAAGAACGAGGGTTTGTCACGCTGTTCAACGGGAAGGATCTAAGCGGCTGGAAGACCTCGCCCGGAAGTCGCTGGGTGGTCGAGAAGGGTACCCTGACCCTGAGAGACCGCAAGGACGGGCGCGAGCACAACTTCGATTATCTCTGGACCGAGAAGGCCTACGGCGATTTCATCCTGGAGTTGGAATTCAAGATTCCCGAGCGAGCCAACAGCGGCGTCTTCCTCCGCACCTCCGACCTGAAGGACCCGGTCTATACGGGGATCGAAGTCCAGGTCTGCAACTCGTACGGCAGAAAGCAGCTCAGCCGGGGCGGTACCGCCGGGGCGATCTACGACTGCCTGGCCCCCACGAAAAACGCCGTCAAGAAGCCGGGTGAGTGGAACCGGTTGCGGGTGATCTGTAGAGACAACAAGATCGGCGTGGTGCTGAACAAACAGCGCGTGATCGACATGGACCTGGACCGCTGGACGGAGCCGAACAAGAACCCGGACGGCACCAAGAACAAGTTCCCCACCGCGCTGAAGGACTTTGCGCGCAAGGGCCACATCGGGCTGCAAGACCACGGCTTGCAGGTGTGGTATCGAAACGTCAGGATCAGGGAACTGAGAAGCCGCGCGCGGCCCAAGAAGAAAAAGTGAACAACCGCAAAACCGCGCGCTCTCGTGGATCTGGTTCCCAAGCTCCAGCTTGGGAACCAAAAGACTCGGCAGCGGGTGGCAAACCAATGCCGGTTCCCAAGCTGGAGCTTGGGAACCAGAGACTCGCGAGGGAAGAATTCTGAAAGGAGCGATCATGTTCCGTCCACGAACAAAGCTGGCGGCGACCGTGCTGGGTGGTTTCCTGGTTGTCGTCCTCGGCATCTCCGCCGCCGCCCCGGCGGCGGACGACGCCGAGCCGAAATTCACGCTGACGCCCGATGAACATGGAATGGTGTTAAAGACCCCCGACGGCCGGGTCGTGTTCCGCTACATGACCAAGAGGCCGGCGGAGACGAAGCTGACGGCCAACAGCGTCTGCTGCCTGTTTCCGGTGAACACCCCGTCGGGCGAGAGGGCCGTCGACTTCGCGCCCAGCGATCATCCACACCACCGTGGCGTATTCCTGGCCTGGCATTCGACCAAGGGCAAGGAGAAGGCCGATTTCTGGGGCTGGGGTGAATGGGCACCGACCGAGGGGCGGGTGATCGAGAACCGCGGCGTCAAGCTGCTAAAGGCGGACGCCGAGCGCGCCGTGCTGGGTGTCCGCAACGAGTGGATGGTCAACAAGGACGTGATGATCCGCGAAACCACAATGATCGTAGCCCGGCAGCAGGGCAGCGCGTACGTGATCGACCTGAGCTTCCGCTTGACGCCTACGGTCGACGTCACACTCGACCAGACGGCGTTTGGCGGTTTTTGTGCGAAGACGCGAAAGGACGGCAAGGCCGTTTATACGAATCCGGAGGGTCCCGTGAAGTTGCCGGACCCACATCACCTGAAGCCGAAGACGAACTGGCCGTCGGCCGCCTGGTACGACCGCACCGTGGAGCTGGAAAACGGCAAGACGATCGGGGTGGCCGTGATCGACCATCCCGACAACCCGCCCTCGACCTGGCACAACCTGCCGCCGATCGCCATGGTCAACCCGTGCATTGTGGCCCCGGGGCCGGTCACGATCAAGAAGGACCAGCCGCTTCGGCTCCGCTACCGGCTGGTCGTCCACGACGGGCCGGCACCCGTGGAGTTGCTCGATAGGCTCTCCCGCCAGAGGCCGAAGCGTTGAACGTGCAGGTTCAGGCCGGCGGACTGTCACGTCCAAATTGACGAGTAATCGATGATCACCGCGACGCGTTGCGTCCCGACTATTGGCAACTGAATATGACCGGACGAGCGCGAGTTCGTGGGTCCGCCAATCGAGACCGCCGTCAGAGGTAAAGTCAAACCGTAACCCTCCAAAAACGACCATTCACCAAACACTCCCACCCCGTCAAACGAAAGGAATCCCGTCATGACGCGTCGCATCACCCGCCGCATCACCCGCCGCAACTACTTGAAATCGACGGCCGCTGCTGCCGGAGCGATCACGATTCTGCCTGCCGGGCTTGCCCGGGGCTTTGCCGCTAACGAAAAAGTGAACATCGGCATCATTGGCGCCGGAGGCCGCGGCGGTGCGAACTTGGGTGGGGTGGCCGCCCAGAAGGACGCGGTAAACATCGCCGCCCTGTGCGACGTTGACCGCCGACGCCTCGACGGCGCCGCCCGGCGGTTCCCCAACGCGAAGAAATACGCCGACTTCCGCAAGCTGCTCCAGCGCGAGAAGAGCCTCGACGCGGTGGTGGTCAGCACGCCCGACCACTGCCACGCCCCGGCCTGCGTGCCGGCCATGAAACAGGGCCTGCACTGCTACTGCGAGAAGCCGCTGACCTGGAACGTCCACGAAGCCCGGGTAATGGCCGAAGTGGCCAAGCAGAAGAACCTCTCCACGCACATGGGGACGCCGTCGCGGGGCAATGAGGGGACGGTCCGTGCGGTGGAAGTGATTCGCAGCGGCGCGATCGGCCAGGTCAAGGAGGCCCATTTCTGGACCAACCGGCCGATCTGGCCCCAGGGCTTCGATCGCCCGGCCGGCGAGGATCCCGTGCCGGAGAACCTGGACTGGGACCTGTGGATCGGTCCCGCGCCGATGCGGCCGTTCAAGGATAAATGGCCGGAGGGCCATCCCGTGTACGAGCTGCCCCAAAACCAGAAGCGCTCCGGCGACGTCTACCACCCGTTCGTCTGGCGGGGGTGGTGGGATTTTGGCACGGGTGCGCTGGGCGACATCGCCCCACACCAGTGGTCGCCGGCATACTGGGGCTTGGAGCTGGACGCGCCCGAAAGCGTGGAGGTCGTGGAGAGGTCGGGTCCGGTGACCGAGATGTTTCCGGCGGCCACCGTTCTGCGGTTCAACTTCCCCGCCCGAGGCGACCGGCCGGCCGTGCCGGTCTACTGGTACGACGGCGGCAAGAGACCGTCGCCCGACCTGGTCGGCATGCAGAACGTACCCGACGGCGGGATGCTGATCGTGGGTACCAAGGCCGTGCTGGGCACCGGCAACAAGTCGGCCTCAGCGGCCGAGTTCCAATCGGTGCCCAAGACGCTGCGTCGCTGGGGCGGCATGTACGAAGAGTGGATCTCCGGAATCAAACAGGGCGACCCGGATCGGCCGAGCTGCCCGTTCAGCTACGCCGGCCCGCTGACCGAGGCCTACTTGCTGGGCAACATCGCCCTGAAGCTGGACCAGAAGATCGAATGGGACCCCAAGGCGCTGCGCATCACCAATAGCCCGGAAGCCAACCAGTACCTCCGCCGCGAATACCGCCAGGGATGGGGACTGTAATCCCGCGCGCCTGGTTCCCAAGCTCCGGCTTGGGAACCAGGCGCTTCGGGAGGAATTGCCTGGGTCGGAGGTATTCACCTGGCCCCCAAGGCGCAGCCTGGTAATCAATCGGTTCGGGGCCGTTGCGCCCCCTACGGCGGTTCCCAAGCCGGAGCTTGGGAACCAGGAAGGGGAGAGAAATGAGAGGTCGTCTGCTGATTGTTCTCCCGTTGGTTATGCTCGCCGCGCCGCCCTGTCCGGGGGCCGAGAAGTTCAAGCTCGAGTCCGGCTTCGCGCGGCTGGACAACGGCAAGGATCTTAAAGGCTGGTTCGGTGCCAGGTGGTCCGGCAAGAAGACCGGGGACCACAGCGGCTGGAGCGTGGTCAAC
This sequence comes from uncultured Planctomycetaceae bacterium, assembly GCA_964618095.1. Classification (GTDB taxonomy): domain Bacteria; phylum Planctomycetota; class Planctomycetia; order Pirellulales; family Thermoguttaceae; genus CAZUAM01. Next base: position 8,967 of record CAZUAM010000212.1, read on the forward strand.
GGCGCTATCCATCTCGACGCCAAAGCCGCCAAGAACCACCTCTTCAGCAGTAAGAGGTACAGCCGCAATGTGATCATCCGGCTGCAATTCAACGCGGCCAAGGCCGCCGACTCCGGACTGAACGTCCACGGCAAGCAGTTCCAGGTCCGCGACTACGTGAATTCGCTGCCCGATACCAAGAAGTACGCGCCCCCGTGCAAGCCGCCGGGAAAGTGGAACAACCTGGAATTTGATATTACCGACGCGGTGGCCGTGATCCGGCTCAACGGCAAGGTGATCGAAAAGGCCTGGAAAATCGGCGACAACGCCAAGCTCGGACTTGGCTTGCAGCGAGAGAAGGGCGATTTCGCCTTCCGATACATCCGGCTGAAGGAGAAGAAGCCAAAGAGACGTGGAACACCATGACTGGAGGAAACAGCTCATGAAACTCGGATTTGTCAGCGCAATCTTGCCCGACCTTTCGCTGGAGGAAGTGGTTCGGTTCGCCTCTTCGGAGGGTTTTGCCTGCGTGGAATTGATGTGCTGGCCCAAGGGACGTGCGGAGCGCCGCTACGCCGGGGTGACGCACGTTGACGTGGAAGGATTCGACCGGGCCGCGGCCGACCGCGTCACGCAAATCATGCAAACGGCCGGGGTGGCGATCAGCGGGCTGGGGTATTATCCCAATCCGCTTGCGCCGGACCAAAGCGAGGCCGAGGTCTACATCGGACACCTCGAGAAGGTCATCCGGGCCGCCGAGCTGCTGGGCGTGGAGGTGGTCAACACGTTCATCGGCCGCGACTGGACCCGCTCGGTGGAGGAGAACTGGCCGCGGCTGAAGGAAGTCTGGCCGCCGCTGGTGCGGTTTGCCGAGGATCACGGGCGGCGGATCGGCATCGAGAACTGCCCGATGCTCTTTACCGACGACGAATGGCCGGGCGGCAAGAATCTTGCCCATTGCCCGGCCGTCTGGCGGCGGATGTTCGACCAGATCCCCAGCGCCAGCTTCGGGCTGAACTACGATCCGTCGCATCTGGTGTGGCAGCAGATCGACTACGTCGCGCCGCTGTACGAGTTCGCCGACCGGATCTTCCACGTCCACGCCAAGGACGCCAAGGTCAATCGCCGGCAGCTCGACGATGTGGGCGTGCTGGCCACGCCGCTTCGGTGGCACACCCCGAAGCTGCCCGGGCTGGGCGAGGTCGCCTGGGGCAAGTTGTTCTCGGCGCTTACCGACATCGGTTACCAGGGGCCGGTTTGCATTGAGGTCGAGGACCGGGCCTACGAGCCGGAGCTCGAACTGCGGAAGCGGGCCTTGCGACAGAGTCGAACTTTCCTCTCTCAATACGTTGTCGGATCGGAGGAGCGTGGGGGCTAACGGACGACATGCCAATAGCCGGGACGCAACGCGTCGCGGGGGTGTTATTGTCGCGTCGATTTTGCCCGCGACGCGTTGCGGCCCGGCTGTTGCCAATCCGCAAGCCAGTACGTAGGTTATGCTTCAGCCTAGCGCGGCACAGCCGCAGCCAAAACCTGGTTCCCAAGCTCCAGCTTGGGAACCG